>CAYSHI010000100.1:0-3275 GCA_964430745.1 uncultured Acidobacteriota bacterium
GGTGTACAGAGGCACCGTGCCGCTGAGCTCGAGGAGGACGTTGTTCGGCAGGTTGGGGTAGATGACCGTGGGTACGCCATCCTGCAGGATCGTCCACTCCGGCACGTTGTTCCATCGCGAGTAGCTGGCGCCGGTCGAGAGCGTCGGCATGCGCCCGGCCTTGGCGTTTTGCAGGCCGGCGTCGGCCAAAGCGACCAGCGCGCGGAACTCTCCGAGTCGGGGCGCCAGCCCCTCGGCCAGCTGGGTGGCCTCTTCGAGCGACAGGCTGAGAGTGCGGGGCGTACCCAGGGGTGCGGTATTCGGCGGCGCGTCTTGTTGGCCGGGGGGCGACGCCCCCGCGGCGCCGGGCAACGTGGTGACGATGCCGCAGACGAAAACGACGAGGATCGCTCCGGCGTTCTTCATGGTGACTCCTGTTGAACGGGCGTGGCGCCCGCCTGCTCGATTTCAGAGATCTTGGCGACGAAGACGTCCTCGAGGGACGGCCGTACGGAGCGTGCCCCGGCGACCTCGATGCCCTCCGCTTCGAGCCGGTCTACCAAACGCTCGGTCTTGGTGGCGGCCGGGGTGCCGGGCGGGTGCGGCAAGAAGGCGCGGATGCGCTCGCCGAAGGCCTCGACGTAGGCGACGTCGGTGTTGTCGCGGAGCAGCGCCTCGGCGGGTCGCCGCGGTTTCGCCACGAGCTCGACGACGAGTTGCGGGAAGCTCCGCCGCAGAACGCCGGGGTCCTCCACCGCCAGCAGCGAGCCCTCGTGCATGAGCGCGACCCGCTGGCAGCGCTCGGCCTCGTCGAGGTAGGGCGTGGTCATCACCAGGGTGAGGCCGCCCTGTTGCAGGCGCGCCAGCAGCATCCAGAAGTCGCGCCGCGATACCGGATCGACCCCGGTCGTGGGCTCGTCGAGGATCAACAGTTCCGGTGTGTGGATCAGCGTGCAGGTGAGCGCCAGCTTCTGCTTCATGCCTCCCGACAGGCGGTCGGCCAGACGATTGCGAAACGGTGTCATGCGCACCATCTCGAGCAACTCGTCGCGCCGCTCCTTCCAGCCCTTCACGCCGTGGACGCGGGCAAAAAAGGCGACGTTTTCGTCGACGGTCAGGTCGCCGTACAGCGAGAAGCGCTGCGATAGGTAGCCAACCCGTTGGGTGAGCTCGCGGTGGTCGGCAACCGGGTCGAGCCCGCAGGTTTCGACGGTTCCCTCGTCGGGGCGCAGCAGACCGAGCGCCATGCGCAGCGTCGTGGTCTTGCCGGCACCGTCGGGCCCGATCAAGCCGAACATCTCGCCCGGAAACACCTCGAGGTCGACGCCGTCGACGGCTGTCAGATCGCCGTAGCGGTGCACGACCTTCCGGAGCCGGAGAATGGGCGTCCCGCTCATTGCCCGCCGACCGCTCGGAAGTGCGCCTCCGCCGGCATGCCCATCTTGTAGAGGCCGTCGGCGTTGTCGAGCGCCACCTTGATGCGGTACACGAGCTTGATGCGCTCGTCGCGCGTTTGCACGTTCTTGGGGGTGAACTCGGCCACCGAGTTGATGAAGGTCAGCGTACCGTCGCGTTGCTGACCGTCGTCGGTGACCACCGTCGCACTTTGGCCGATACGGATGCGGCCGAGGTCCTCGGCGCTCACGTAGGCCGTCAACCAGGCGTTGCTCAGATCGGTGACGACAGCGAGGGGAGCGCCCGGTCGCAGTAGCTCACCCTGTTCCGCCAGTTTGGCGGTTACGGTGCCCGCAACCGGGCTGTAGACGCGGGCGTCGGCGACCTGTTGCTCGATCTGGGCGATGCGGGCATCAACCCCCGCAAGACGGGCGCGAGCTTCGTCGAGCTCCTCGGGGCGTGAGCCGGCACGGAGCAGCTCGAGCCGGGCTTCGGCCGCCGAAACGCTCTCGGTCGCGACCTCCACCCGCGCCAACGCGTCGTCGCGGGTCTTCTCGGTGCCCGAGCCGCGGTCGAGCAGGGCCTGGAAGCGGCGCAAATCACGGTTCGCGGCGTCGAGGTCGGCGCGCGCCCGCGACACCTGGGCGCTGGCCTCGGCGATCTCCTCGTCGCGAAAGCCGGCCTCGCGCAGTCGCAATACCGAGTCGGCGAGCAGGCGGTCGGCCTCGGCGGCGGCCAGCGAGAGCTCGAAGTCGACGGTATCCGTGTGGGCGATCTCTTGACCTTGTGTCATCTCGTCGCCCTCCTCGAGCTCGAACCACTCGAGGGTGCCGCCGACCTTGGAAGAGAGCGTTACCTCGGTAGCCTCGACGTGACCCGAGGCGATGATCAGCGAGGTGTCGACCTCCTCGGTACAGCCGGCGGCGAGTGCCGTTAGGGCAAGTACCGTCGCCGCTCGACCGGTGGCTCGTTGCCCCCAGTTCTCATAGCTCATGTTCAGCGGTCTCCGTTTTCCGTGATCGCCAGCAGGTTCGCCTGGAACTTGCCGAGCGTCTTGCGGCAGTTTTCGAGCTCTCGTTGCGAGATTCCCTCGGTGGCGCGAGCCAGCAGGCCCTGCGCCACCGGGATCAGTTGCCCCTTGAGGGCCGCGCCCGCGGGCGTCAGCCAGATGAGCACGCCACGGCGGTCGGCGGGGTCGGTTTCGCGCCGCACCAGCCCCTTGTCGACCATGCCGTCGAGCAAGCGCGTCACCGTGGTGCGATCGCGGACCGTCGACTCGGTCAGCTCGGCATGGCGCTGCCCGTCGCGCGCCCATAGGCGGTTCAGCAGTACCCACTCCTCGGGCGTGACGGTGTGACCGGCCTCGGCGAACGTCTGCCGAAACGCCTTGCGCATGAAGTGGCAGGTGCGGCCGACGACGAAGCCGATGGCCGAGTCGAGATCGAAGGGCTTGTCAGTTGCTTGGTCGCGGGCCATTTGCTTCCGTAAAGAAAGTGTAAACTGCACCAAGTGTAGTTAGCACCTACATGAAAAGCAAACGCGAAGTGGCAAACTGGCAATTCGGCGGAACCAATCTCATAATGTCCGCTCCAACGGTTGAACGCGAGCCGCCGTTCTCGAGCAGATCTCCCCCCAAAGCAAGGAAGCGAAGCATGTCCTACGCGTATCGACGTCCGTCCCCGACCGCCGTCCTGGTGCTTGTTGTCATCGGCCTTGCCGCGACGGGTCTTTCGATGGCCAGCGGATCTGCCCCGGAGTCCCCCGAGGCGATCGGTGTGGCAGCCCCGCAGGAGCCGTCTTCTTATTCGGTGAGGCAGGACGAGCTGACACAGATGCGGACCTACTCTCCGTACGCCGATCGTGCCTACCCGGACCAGGTCCTCTTCGGCGACACCCACCTG
>CAYSHI010000101.1:0-11050 GCA_964430745.1 uncultured Acidobacteriota bacterium
CCAGTAGGGAGTAACTGCTCAGGCACCGGCAGCGAGACGATGTCGCGGCCTCGGCATCCCCCGAAAGCCGGCTCCGCCGTCTTCCGGCTCGGGGGAGAATTCTCCGGTGCCCGCGCGTTCAGCGTGTCTGCACCGGTCCTGCCTTGCTTCATGCACTCGCGCTCGGCCGCCTACGGGCGCCGGAGAATTCTCCCTTCGAGTCGTCGCCGCTGTTCCCTGGTTGGCACGGGGAGGCGTCTTGTCGGGCGGGAGCGGGACGTGGCAGATCCGACGTGGCATCCGGAGATCTGAGGGAGGGGCGTGATCTCGATGCTGTCCTCTCGCGTGCGTCTGCGATCCGCAAGCGCGGCGAAGCCGCTCAAGAACCCGCACTTCACGCGAAGGGCAGCATCGAGATCACGCTCCTCCCGTCTACCTCCAACGCGGCGAAGCCGCTCAAGTACCCGCACCTCACGCGAAGGGCAGCATCGAGATCTCGCCCCTCCCGTCAACCTCCAACGCTCACACGTACCGGGTGCCGCGTTGCACCGCGAGCCGCGTGGAACTTTTCGGCGCTCGGGCGTAGGCTTCTCGCGCACGCAGCACCTCTGGTGTCGTTGCAGCGCCGGGGTCCCGGCGTGGGTTCCGGTGAAGATGCGGCGTCGATGACGCTCTACAAGAGGGAGGCAGTGGTGAATCGACGGACGACCGGGAAGTCTCTGGCCGCGGCGGTGACGACAACAGTCTGCCTCGCGGCAGCAAGCTCAGGTGCCCTCGCCGCCGAACCGCGCGCCCCTCAGGCCGTTTCAGACCACCCGGCGCTGGTTGCGCTGTTCGACGAGCTCGTCGAAGCACGACGCCCCGAGATGATCGACGGCGTGCCCGACTATTCGCCGGCTGCGATCGACACGCGGCGTGCGTCGCTCACCGACATCCGGGCACGCTTCGATCGTATCGACGCCGAGCGATGGACGATTTCCGAGAGGATCGACTACCTTCTCGTCCGCGCCCAGCTCGACGCGGAGGACTTCGTCTATCGCGTGACGCGGCCATGGGCACGCGATCCCGGTCTCGGAGTGGACCAGGTCCGCCGGATCGGCTACGCAGAGGCGCCGACAATCGATGGGGACAAGCTGCGGTTACAGTCGCGTCTGCGCGCCGTCGTGCGAGGGCTCGAGCAAGCCCGCCGGGCATTGACCGAGCCATCCGCAGAGCTGGCACGCATGGCCATCCGGCAACTCGAGCGTTCCGACGGCGTTAACCAGGGCGAGCCTCGCCGGGATCCCCCACCGGAAGGCGTCATCGGCTGGTATCGCGATCTGCTCGGACGGCTGGAAGACGAGACACCGGACCTCGTGGACGACGCCCGGGCGGCGCTGGCCGCGGTGGAGGGCTATCGCGACTGGTTGTCGGCCAGCCTGCCGCAGATGACGGAACCGGCCTACGTCGGCCTCGACGAATACGACTGGTACCTGAAGCATGTGCTGCTGATGCCGTACACCTCGGCCGATCTCCGCATCCTCGCCGAGCGCGAGCGCGCCCGGGCACGAACATTCCTGAAGATCGAGGAGCATCGCAACCGCGGCCTACCGCTGATCGAACCGGCAAGCAGTGCCGAGGAGCACGAGGCCCGCGTGCGCGACGCCGAGGAGCTGATCCGCGATTTCATCGCCGCCCACGAGCTGCTGAGCATTCCGGACACGACCCCGCCCCGTTTCGAGACCGACGCGTTCTGGATCGTGCGGGAGGGCGGCAAGCGCCATTTCTGGGAAGAGATCACCTACCGCGACCCGCTCAACAATCACATCCACGCCTCGATCCCCGGGCACCGCTTCGACGGTCTCGTCCGGCGCTCCGACACCCGCCCCATCCGCAGCCGTTACCGCGACGGCGTACGCGCCGAAGGCTGGGCTTTCTACATCGAGGAGATGTTCCTTCAGGCCGGCCTGCTCGATGAGCGGCCGCGCGCCAAGGAGCTCTTCTACATCGCCCAGCTCAAGCGCGCGGCGCGGGTACCGGCCGAGCTCGCCATGCAAACCGGGGAGTTTAGTCTCGCCGACGCCATCCGCTACCTGGTCGACGAGGTGCCGTTGATGGAAGACGACCTGGCGCGCTATGACCTGTCGATCTACTTGAGACGCCCGACCTACGGCATGAACTACGTGATGGGGAAGGTGCAGCTCGAGAAGCTTCTGTCGGATCGGGCGTTACAGCTCGGCGACGATTTCGACCTCGGTCGCTTTCACGACGAGTTTCTCTCCGCCGGATCGATCCCGATCTCGCTGATTGCCTGGGAGATGACGGGAAACGACGCGGAAGTCCGAAGGCTCTGGACTCCCTGAAGATCACCGCAGGGGAGCTGGGCGGGCCGTGGGATCACGCGGTTCAGTTCGCCCCTACCCGTCGTACGACAAGCGCGGGTACCACTCCGCTCCCCTGCCCTCCGGGACGACGTCCAAGAGGTTCCACAGCGGCCAGATCATGTCCATGTGCCGTTGATTCTGACCTGACTCTGCCGGCTCGTAAACAAGCTCGGCATTGTACGAGTGATACGTCCTGTCGCCCCGGCGCACGAACACATTCAGCGCCGGAAGCTGGTTGCCTTCGCCGTCCTCGGCCCGGTAGTCCCGGTTGTAGGTGTTGCCGGCGGACGAAAGCAAACGCAGATTGTTCCAACCGCGGCTCCGCGCAAACTCGGCGACCCGATCGAGGGGAGACTTGGCCACCACGGCCAGATTGATGCGCTGCTCGGCGTGGGGCGCGGTGCGATCGAGGCTGTCGATGAACGACGTGCACATCGGACACGCCGCGGCGGCGTCGGGACCGTACATGAAGCCGTAGATCACCAGGCTGTCCTTGCCTTGGGCGAACAGCTCCGACAGGCGCACCGTGGTCGGCGAGCCGTCGGTGCCGAGGCCGTCGAACTCGTAGTCCGGCGCAACCTCGCCGCCAAGGGGAAGTGCCCGCCGTTGCGCAGCCACACGCTCGACGTGCGCCCGAAGCTCCTTTTCAGCCTCCAAGAGCTCCGCTCGGGCGGAGCGATACTCGGGTGTCTCGTTCGGAAAACGCGTGCCGCTCTTGCTCATCCGACGTCCTCCTCGGGCGAGAGCGATCGAGTTCGTTGTATCGCTCACGGCTATCGTGTCCGCGATCTTCAGACCACACGGACACTATTCGTAATCATGAAAGCTACTCAAGTGGGGGAGCGCCCGACGATGCGCGTTCCAACTCCGCGGCGGCGACGCGAGCCTGCCCGTGAAGATCGCGGACCCGCTGTTCGAGCTTCTTGATCAGCTCGTCAAGGTCGTCCCCCGGGCGCACCGCCGGGAGCGGATCACCGATGCGTACGGCCATGACCGGGCGTCGGGCCCCGTCGCGCCGCGGCCACCGGCTGCCGCGCGGCAGCACCCTCTCGAGCCCGGCGGTGGCACAGGGAACGATCGGCAGGTGCAGCTCGCGCGACATCACGGCCACACCTTGTTGGAACGGATGTATCTCTGCGTCGGAGAAAATCGAACCCTCGGGGTAGATCACGATCGAGTATCCACGCTCGGCAAGCCCCCCGGCGATGCGCAACGTCGGACGCCAGTCACCTGCCTGCACGAGGGGGAACAGATTGAATCCCAGAACGCCCCAGAAGTAGCGGCGCTTGCCGTCCTCGCGCTCGGTGAAATAGTTCCAACGCACAGCCGGCGCCAGACGTCCCCGAAGGCGCCGTGGGAGCGTGAAGAGAATCGCCGGATCCATCACGCTGGTGTGGTTGACCGCCAGCAGAAACGGGCCGTGCAACTCGGAGAATCCGGGGGCCGCTCGAACATCGATGCGCAGGAAGAGTCGTGTCAGCGGGTGCATCACGAATTCACGCAGAACGAACCGCACACTGCGCGTGGCGAAGGAGTATCGCCAATGAGCCGGATCGGGCCGGCGGCGCCTGCCCGGTTCGGCTTGCCTCGCGCGCGCGAGTCGATCCGGAGGCCTCTCCTCTCTGTTCCCGTCACGCAACGCCGCGGCGACATTGCCGATGGTTTGCTCGCCGGCGAACAGCTCATCGCCGAAGCCGACGTCGTAGAGGTCTTCGAGACGAGCCGCCAGCTCGACGCGCTCGAGCGACGAGAGAAGATCGCCGATACGTGTGTCCTCGGGCACTGCCCCCGGGTGGACGATCGCACCCAACACCTGTTCCAAGCCCGTTGATGCAGCTCCGTCGGTCGTCGCTTCCCGGCCCCGCTCCCTGCCGGGGTCTCGGTCCTCGAGCCACCGAAGCACTTCGCCCCGTCGGACCTTGCCGGTAGGCGTCCGCGGCAAGTCTCCGCGGGGCCACCGGAACCAGGCCCGAACCTGCGAGGCGGCGGGGAACCGCTCGTTCGCCCGCCGAACCGAGGCGGCAACGTCGGCACCCGGATGGGCAACCAACACGGCACAGAGGGTGCCGGCCTCGCCCCACGGCCGTTCTACGACGATCGCGTCGATGATCTCCGGCAAGGCGCGCAGCGCGACGGCGACGTCGGCAGGATCGACGTTGACCCCTGCCGGCGTCACGATGCGGTCGGACCGGCGCCCGCGAAACCCGATGCTGCCGTCTTCGAGCCGCTCGCCCAGATCGCCCGTGTGCAGCCATCCTTCGGCGTCGACCTGCGGGCCGCTCCCGCCGGGCTCGGCCACGTTGCGGCCGCGCACCAGGATCTCGCCGTCGCCGGCAAGTCGAACCTCGACCCCCGGAAGCGGCTTGCCCACCGACCCCCGCCGCGGATGAAAGGGATGGTTGAGGGTGACGAGCGGCGCCGCCTCGGTGAGGCCGTACCCCTGGATCACGACATAGCCCAGAAGCTTCCACAGCGACTCGACGTCCGGATCGAGCGCCGCGCCGCCTGAAACCACGGCGACCATGCCGCGGCCGAGGCGCCGCCGGAGCCGATCGAAGAGCAGCCAGCGCCGGGACCAGGACAACGAGGCTGCGACGTCGAGCCGCCTGTCGAGCTCCGCCGCGCCCCAGATCCCCCTTCCTTCATCGAGCAGGTGGCCCAGCAACGATCCGAGAGTGTGCGGCACCGTCGCCAGAACGCGGGCGCGCTCCCGCCGGATCGCGGCCGCGAGCTCCGTGGCCGGCATCGTATCGATGATCGCCACGTCGGCGTCGAGCGCGGTGGGAAGGAACAGACCCATGAACTGCCCGTACAGGTGGGACATCGGCAGAGCGACCGCGAGGCGGAGCCGCGGCGCCACGCGGATCAGCCGCCTGTAGCCGTCGACTTCCGATTCCAGCGCGTCGAGAACGGCGCGGAAGTTCTCATGCCGGACACCCACGGACTTCGGCATGTGCGTCGTGCCGGACGTGAGAACCAACTGAGCAACACGCTGCGGATCGTCGGGCGGCGGACGAGGCGGCTCGAGCGTGGGTGCCGGAGCGTCCCAACCGAGCTCGAACGTGGCGATCCCGAGGTCGAGCTCCGGCAGCTCGGCGTCGTGCACCCAGCCGGCCAGATCGAGTTGTTTCGCAAGCCGGGCGACGAGGTCGGGAGGATGAGACACGTCGATGGGCACGGCGATGGCGCCGGCCCGCAGCGTGCCGAACAACGCCGTGGCCCAAACCGGACCGTCCTTCAGGTAGAGACCGACGCGATCGCCATCGCCGATGCCGGCGGCGTGGAGGCTTGCGGCCAACGCATCGGCCGTTGCGGCGATGCGACCACGGCTCCACCCGCGTCGCCGCCAACGTTCGACACGCCACATCCGGCGCCGCGGGGTGGACCGATAGCGCTCGAGATAATCAAGTAGATCGGAGCGAGCGCCGTGACGATGCAGGATCACTGTCCTCTCCCGTCGAGTTCTGTCGAATTCTAACGGGGAATGGACGTTTGGTTACGTGTTGCGCGGACCCTGATCTATCTGGAGGTGCAGCCGAAACGGATCCGGGCTACCGCCCGGCCGCCAGAAGCACGGCGTTGATGAACAGCAACTGCGTAGCCTCGGTGTAGGCGCGATAGTTGGGATCCTCGGCGAAAGCGACGATGCGGCCGCGGCCCATCGGTTGCTGGATAAGGAATGCCTTGTTGGTAAGTTGCTCGCGCGCGTCCTCCCACACGACTCCGCCCAGCACCAGATCGTCGAGCTCGGCGTAGCGACCGACATTGACGCCGTCGTCCAAGGTGATCGGGCGGAAGACGCGGTTGCCTTCGACCAGCACACCGATGTCGCCGTCGGTACCGGCTGTCAACGGCTGCTTGGTATCCAGAAGAACGCGCAGGATGGCGCCGCGTACCGGCGGCGCGGCCTCGTCTTCGGGAGCGATCTCTTCCAGGTAGTCGATCGGTTGTTCCGGCGTGTCTTCTGGCGGCGGATCGTCCCCTTCGACGCGGCCACCGCGCCGTTCGGCGGACGTCGCGAGGAGGCCCGCCTGCGCCGCCCAGCGCGTCGACTCGGCCATCGTGATCACCGTGCCCCCGTCGCGTACCCATTGCCGAATCCGATCGAGCAGACCGTCGCCGATGACGCTCCCGAAATTGCCGCTCGGAAACACCAGCGCGTCGAAGTCCGTGAGCACCGCCCGCCCGAGGCTCGAAGCCCGCACGGCGGTGGTGCGCTGCCCGTAGCGACGCTCGAGGACGTAGCGGGCCCATCCCGTCGAGAGCGATCGGCCCGGCGCGTCGTACACCAGCAGGACGCGGGGCTCGCGCAGCGACACCACGCGGTTGCTGCCCAGAGACATCCCACTGCTGACGTAGGAATCGTCGATCGGCACCACCTCGGCGCCATGGGTGGCGGCGATGCGGCCGAGCACCTCGCCTACGTCGGCGGCGTTGTCGGACATGCGAACGATGGCCGTACCGACGCCGTAGTCCCGCTCCCCGAGTGTGAAAGCGGCGCCCCCGAAGTGCACGCGGACGCCTTCGCGCAAGGCCTCGACGACGGTGGCGGCCGCGTTGGCGCCCCATGGAATCAGATACCCGACCTGGGCGGGCCCCAGAGCGGTATCGCCGGAGGGCGCAGCCCTCTCGGCGCTCACTCGAGCGCCGGCGGCACCGGTGACCGTATCGGAATCGATCCGCTCGACGTCCCACAGCAGCGGTTGGCTCCAGGCCGTGACGTCGTAGATCTCGGTGCCCTCGCGCCGGGCTCGCAATTCGAGTTGACGCTCGATGAACGCCTCGTCCATCGGCACGTGCGCGTCCAGCAGATCACGCGCGAAGCGGTGTGCCGGCTGGGCCATGGGCACGATGTAGGTGCCGGCCGCGGGCAGGACCCGGTCTCCGAGCGTGATCGGCTCCGCTGCCGCGTACACCTCGATGCCGTTACTCGCCAGCATGCGGGCAAGGCGCTCGGCGAGCCCCGGATCGTGCGCGGAGTGCAACACCAGCTCGGCGGGGCCCTCTTCTCCCCGCGCGATGCCCTCACGGCGGAATGCCAGATAGTCGCTGAGGATCTGCTCGCGATTGCGAGCCGCCGTCTCGGCGGTGGTGATGGCGGCGGTGAAGTGCTGCAGCACCCCCTGCCCGTAGGTCAACAGATCGCCGTCCGACTGCTCCAGGATCAGTGCTCGCGCCGACGCCTGTTCAAACGTCATGCCCAGCGCCCCGTGACTCATCGGCCACATGTCGACGTACCCCGGATAGAACAGGTCGTAGGTATCGCGGTTGAAGTACGAAAAGCCGCGCCGGTCGAAGGCTGTGGCCATCGCGCGGCCGAAAACCTCCATGAGGGCGACCTGGCGCTCGCCGAACCACGGGTTGGAGGGCTCCGCGGTGGGGGGGAAGAAATAGGTCGAGTTGCCGCCCATCTCGTGCAGGTCCGCCACGATATGGGGCCAGTACTCGAGAAACACCTTCACCTTGCCGCGGGTTTCGGGCTGGCTCTGGATAAACAGGTCACGGTTCATGTCGAACAGATAATGATTGCCGCGTCCTCCCGGCCACGGCTCGTCATGCTCCGCCGAGTAGGTCTTGGGATCAGGCCAGCGCGCGGCTCCGGCGGCGTTCTGGTAGACGAACCGGTTGCGGCCGTCGGGGTTCTCCATCGGATCGATCAGGACCAGCGACTCCGCCAGGATCAGGTCGACCGCCGCGTCCCCCTGGGCCGCCAGGAGGTGGTAGGCCTCCGCCATGGCCGCACCGCTGGAGCTGATCTCGTTGCCGTGCACGCCGTGCATCAGGGCGGTGACAACTGGCACCCGCGCCAGGATCTCGTCCGCTTCGGCGTCCGACAGCCCGCGCGGATCGGCCAGCCGGGCCAGATCCGCCTTGATCTCGTCGAGCGACGCGATCCGCTCGGGCGAGCCGATCACCATCATCACCAGCGGCCGCCCCTCCCAGCTCTCGGCATACGTGAACAGGTGTGTGCGCTCCGGCGCCGCCTCCGCGAGCGCCTCCATGTAGCGCACCACCTGATCGGGCGGCGTGATCTGTTCGCCGAAATCGTGCCCCGCGACATCCGCGAGCGTCGGAATCCCCGGGTCGTAACGCGTTCCGGGCGCGAGGTCCTGGGCGGGAGAGAAGAGGAGAGTGGCGACAATCAGGGCGGCTGTCAGCATGGGCGAAAACCAATCGGTTCAAGGGGTTAGCCGAGCTGTGATTCTGGCATGAGGAGCCGGATCGGGCCAGGATCAAGGTCGGCGACGGCGGGCGATCGCTGGATGTTTCGCGGCTCAACTGGCACCTTCTCCGGATGAATCAAATCCGGATCGAGCACCGCTCGATCCAGTCTGAGGATCCAGCTCGATGACAGACGTGAACGAAGACAGGCGACAACTGGAACAGGTAACGATCCTGTTCTCGGGGGATTCCGGCGATGGGATGCAGCTCACCGGCACCCAGTTCACCAACACCTCGGCGGTCTTCGGCAACGACGTCAGCACGATGCCCGACTTTCCCGCCGAGATCAGGGCGCCGGCGGGATCCGTGGCGGGCGTCTCGGCGTACCAGCTCACCTTCTCGAGCCACGACATCTACACACCGGGAGACAGTCCGCAGGTTCTGGTAGCAATGAACCCGGCGGCACTCAAGGTGAACCTTCCCAAGCTGCTTCCCGGCGGCGTGGTGATCGTCAACAAGGACGCGTTCACGTCCGCGAATCTGGCGAAAGCCGGCTACGACCATGATCCGCTCGAGGACGAGGAGCTCCGCAGCCGGTACAAGTTCACGCGCATCCCGATCACCACGCTGACGCTCAACGCGCTGGAAGATCTGGACCTGCCGAAGAAGGCGAAGGAGCGCTGCAAGAACTTCTTCGCCCTGGGTCTGCTCTACTGGCTGTTCAATCGGCCGCTCCAGCTCAGCCTCGACTGGATCGAGAGCAAGTTCGAGAAGTACCCGCTCGTCGTCGAAGCCAACAGCCGGGCACTGCGGACCGGCTACAACTACGGCCGCACGGTGCGCCTGTTCCAGGTGCACTTCACGGTGCCCGCCGCGGACCCGGAGCCCGGCACCTACCGCATCCTCAACGGCAGCGAGGCCCTCGCCCTCGGTTTCGTCACCGCCGCGCGCCTGGCGGACAAGCCCCTCGTCTACAGCAGCTATCCGATCACTCCCGCGAGCGACGTGCTGCACGAGCTGGCGCGACTCAAGCACCTCGATGTGCGTACGGTGCAAGCCGAGGACGAGATCGCGGCCATGGGCTCGGCGATCGGCGCGGCCTTCGGCGGGGCGTTTTCGATCACCGGAACCAGCGGCCCCGGCATATGCCTGAAGAGCGAGGCGATGGGCCTCGCCGTCATGCTGGAGCTGCCCCTGGTGATTCTCAACGTGCAGCGCGGCGGGCCGTCGACCGGTTTGCCGACGAAGACGGAGCAGGCCGACCTGCTGCAGGCATTCTTCGGCCGCAACGGCGAGAGCCCGCTGCCCATCCTGGCCGCGGCCAGCCCGTCGGACTGTTTCGATGTGGCCCTGGAGGCATTCCGCATCGCGGTACGCCACACCACACCCGTCTTCGTCCTCTCCGAGTCCCATGTGGCTCAGGGCGCCGAGCCCTGGCGCATCCCGGATCTCGAAAAGATGGAACCGCTCACGGTGGTCCATCCGACGGATCCAGAGTCGTTCCTTCCGTATAGGCGAGATGAAGCGACCCTAGGCCGCCCCTGGGCAATCCCCGGCACGCCGGGCCTGGAGCATCGTCTGGGAGGGCTGGAAAAACAGCACGAGACCGGCGCGGTGAGCCATGATCCGGACAACCACGATCACATGCGACGGTTGCGGGCCGAGAAGGTGGAGCGGGTTGCCAATTTCATTCCGGATCAGCAGGTTGATGGTCCCGAGCAGGGAGATCTGCTGGTGGTTGGCTGGGGAGGGACCTATGGTGCCATCTCCACGGCCGTCAGCCACCTGCGCAGCACGGGCAAGTCGGTGGCTCATGCCCACCTGCGCTACCTGAACCCGTTCCCATCCAATCTGGGAGAGATCCTCGCAGCGTACAAGACGATCCTGGTACCGGAAGTGAACGGCGGCCAGCTGGCGCATATCCTGCGGGCTCGTTACCTCATCGACGTGGCCTCGTTCTGCCGGACTCGCGGCCGGCCCCTCACCATTTCGGATGTGGAGGCGGGCATTCAGGAGATGGCAGCATGAGTGCAACAGCGACACAGCCCAAGCTGACCCGCCGCGACTTCGCCTCGGACCAGGCCGTGCGCTGGTGTCCCGGGTGCGGCGACTACGCCATTCTCGCCCAGGTGCAGAAGATGCTGCCGGAACAGGGCGTGCCCAGGGAGAACCTGGTGTTCATCTCGGGGATCGGTTGTTCCAGCCGCTTCCCGTATTACATGAACACCTTCGGCATCCATTCCATCCACGGCCGTGCGCCCACCCTGGCCACAGGCCTCAAGTGCGCCCGCCCGGATCTGCAGATCTGGGTGGTGACCGGCGACGGTGATGCGCTGGCCATTGGCGGCAACCATTTTCTGCATACCCTGCGGCGCAACATCGATATCAACATCCTCCTGTTCAACAACCGCATCTACGGCCTGACCAAGGGGCAGTATTCCCCGACCTCCGAGTTCGGCAAGCGCACCAAGTCCAGCCCGGACGGTTCCATCGAGAACCCCATCAATCCCATCGGTGTGGCCATCGGTGCCGAGTCCAGCTTCATT
>CAYSHI010000102.1:0-4390 GCA_964430745.1 uncultured Acidobacteriota bacterium
GCGATGCCCTTGTCGCGTGTACTGCGCGCCATGAGAATCCGGCGAAGCCGCTCCCTTTCCCCGCGCACCTCACGCGAAAGGGTATCGCTGCCCCTAGCGTGCCCGCCTAGCTACCACGTTCCAATCTACCCAAGCTGACCCCACAAACCACGTGCCCGCGAATCCCCCCGTCCACTAGCTTCCGTTGCCTGGAATCAACACCTAGCCTGCCAGCTCGCGGTGCCAGGCCGTGAACGCGACCTCGTAATAGCGCGGCGAAAACATGAACCACTCCCCGAGGCTTTGCGGCACCTCGTAATCGGCCGCGCCTTCGGAGGGTGAGGCACCCGCCTCGAAGGAACGCCGCGCGGCCTGGCCTACATCGTCGATCAGGTCGAGGAAGCTCCGGATCTCGGCGTGATCGGCGAGTGAGCCGTGGCCGGGCACATAGACGGCTCTCTCGTCGGACAGGAGGTCGGCACACGCCGCCCTCAACCGAGTCGGGATCGCATCGACGTAGTTGGGGAACATGCCGTTCCATACCAGGTCACCGCAGAACACGACGCGGGGATCGTCCACCCTGACCGTCAGGTCGCTCGGAGTGTGTCCTTCCCTCGCCGCGATGCTCACCACGCGGCCGCCGAGATCAACCTGCAGCGGCTCCCCCGCATCGGCAATCATCGCCTCCTCGGCGAGCGTCGCGAGCGGCGATTCCGCGCCGCCCGTGTCGCGCTGTTGCAGCGATGCTTCGAGAAGCTCTCTGGTCGTCGGCGTGTGCAACACCAACGGCAAGTCGCCATCGTTGCGATAGCCCGCGAGGCCGCCGGAATGATCACCGTGATAGTGGGTGAGAACAACGTGGGTGGGCCGTCTGCCGGTTAGCTGATATGCCTGTGCCGCCATCCACTGGGCGCCCTCGACCGAGGCGAATCCCTCGATCAGCAACACGCCCTCACTGCCCGCGACAATGCCACCGTTCGACAACGTGGCCCGCGCCTGCAGCGGCGTCGAAACCAGCGCCCAGACGCCGTCGGCCAATCTCTCGAGACGCCCGAAGGACTCCTCGACCACCACCACGCCGCGCTGTGCGGCGGCGAAGCGCCCGCGCTCGCTCGCCGACGCGGTCGTCAGCGTTGTCAGCACATGCCCCGCGCAACCCACCGATCCGCCAAGCAGCGCTCGTCTCGAGTGCGAATGTGACATCAGGCTCACCCCCTCCACTTTGTAGCGACAGGCGGCCACTATATCAGCGGGCCGGGAGGACGTTCACTCCACCCGCAGGGCGACAACCGGGTCGATGGCGGTGGCTCGACGCGCCGGCACCAGACAGGCCACGACGGTCGCGACGAGAGCAACGACGACGTTGCCCATGGCGATCAGGCGGTGTGCATGATCCGCGCCACCGCCTCCGACAGGCGTTCCCAATTTTCCGTTTCTTCGGCGAGTTGGCTCTCGCCGCTGCCCGTCAGCGCGTAGTACTTCGCCCGCCGGTTGTTCTCCGATGTTCCCCACTCGGCACGGATCCAACCTTGCTGTTCGAGACGGTGCAAGGCCGGGTACAAGGATCCCTGATTGACCTGCAACACGTCGTCGGAGATCTCCTGGATGCGCTGGGAGATGGCCCAACCATGACTGGCTCCGGACTCGAGCGTCTTGAGAATGAGCATGTCCAGGGTGCCCTGAAGCAGGTCTGCCTTTGCTTTCGTCATCTCTTCTCTCTGCGCATCGATCGTCGCGATGGGCGTAGAGCGTTTCCCCTGCAACGTAGGGTTCGGCTCCCTGTGAAGCCCTCCTCTAGATGTTCTACAAGAACGTAAGAGGCTTCTTGTAGATTGTCAAGGGGAAAGGTCTTTGCTGTCCAGGGAGCCGCTGTTTCGGTAACATCGCGGCGCCGAAGTCGTCCGTCAGGTGATGCCATGGACTTGCTGACTCTCAAGACCCTCTCCGCCCTGGCGATCATTGTCGTCGGCCTGATCGGCGGCGTGATCCCGATCGCGGCGAGGCGATTCGAGGACAGCCGCCGGTTCTTTTCACTCGGCAACGCTTTCGCCGGAGGGGTGTTCCTCGGGGCGGGACTGATTCACCTGCTGCCGGACGGCGCCGAGAAGCTCCGCGACGTGAGTGATTTCCCCATCGCCGGTCTGCTCGCCACCGTCGGCCTGGCCCTCCTGCTGCTGATCGACCGGGTCATTTTCTCCCACCATCAGTTCGACGGGGCGCACGACCACGATGTGCACACCTACCCTTACGTGCTGACGGTGATCCTCTCCGCGCACTCCATCATCGCCGGCATTTCCCTCGGCCTCGAAACGCACATCTCGACGTCGATCGTCATCTTGCTGGCGATTCTCTCGCACAAGGGCTCGGCGGCATTCGCGCTGATGGTCAGCCTGCATGCAGGCGGCTTCAGCGCGGCACGACAGAAACGTGTGTTGTTACTCTTCGTCATGATGACGCCGCTGGGCCTGCTGATCGGCACCGTGGCGTCCGCCGCGCTGACGGGCAGAACGGCGACGCTGATCGAGGGATCTTTCGACGCGCTCACCGCCGGGACGTTCATCTACGTCGCCGTGCTCGACATCATCGACGAGGAGCTCTCGAAGGACGACGACAAGCTGGCGAAATTCGCGCTGATCTTGATCGGCATCGCTTTCATGGCCCTGCTGGCCCTGTGGATATGATTTCCTTGGCCGTCACACCCGGTCTTGGGGCTCGAACCCGGCCCCGCAAACATCCTGAGGACACCGCGTGAGCAAACCGAAGTTCGTCCCGTTGACCACCTATCGAGAATACGCCGAAGACGAAATGCAGCGGCGCGCGGCGGAGTTCTATGAGGAGGCCAATCGCCGGCGCACGGTGCGGGAGTTCTCCGACCGTCCCGTGGATCGCCGGGTGCTCGACGACTGCCTCCGCGCCGCCGGCACCGCTCCGAGCGGGGCCAATCTGCAGCCCTGGCACTTCGTCGTCGTCACCGACCCGGAGATGAAGCGCCGTATCCGGGAGGGCGCGGAAAAGGAAGAACGCGAGTTCTACGAGCACCGGGCGCCGCAGGAATGGCTCGACGCTCTGGCCCCGCTCGGCACGGATTCCAACAAGCCCTTTCTCGAGACCGCTCCCGCCCTCGTCGCCATCTTCGTGCAGAACTCGGGCACGCGGCCCGACGGCCGCGCCATCAAGCACTACTACTCGGTCGAGTCCGTAGGTCTGGCCGGCGGCATCCTCATCAGCGCGCTGCACCACGCCGGGCTGGCGACGCTGACCCATACGCCGAGCCCGATGGGATTCCTCAACGAGCTACTCGGCCGGCCGGCCAACGAGCGCCCGTTCCTCTTGCTGGTCGTTGGTTACCCCGCGGATGACGCCGAGGTTCCGGACATCTCGCGCAAGACCCTCGAGGATTTCGTGACCTCGTTCTGATGCACCAACCCCATCAACCATTGCCGACGATCCATGCATAGCAACCGATCCATGCGCAGCATCTTCCGCACCACCGAACCCCGATGCCTATGCGCGACACAGCACTGATCACCGGCGCCTCGGCCGGTATCGGCGTGGAACTGGCGCGCATCTTCGCCCGTCAGCGACACGACGTCGTGCTCGTCGCGCGTCGTGGCGATCGCCTGGAAAAGCTCGCCAACGAGCTGGAAGCCGCGACCGGTATCACGGCCCACGTCATCGTCGCCGACCTCGCCTCCGTCGACGGCCCGCTGGGCCTGTACGAGGAAGTGCAGGAGCGCGCCATCGACATCGAATATCTCGTCAACAACGCGGGCTTCGGAACCTTCGGACCCTTCGCTAAGACCGATCCGCAACAGACGATGGACCTCGTGCGGGTCAACATCGGTGCGCTCACCGAGCTCACCGCGCGCTTCCTGCCCGCGATGGTGGCGCGTCACAGCGGGCGAGTGCTGAACGTGTCCTCCGCGGCGGCGTTCCAGCCGGGTCCCTTGATGGCCACCTACTACGCCAGCAAGGCGTACGTCTTGCATCTGACCGAAGCCCTGAACGAGGAGCTAGAGGGTAAGGGCGTCAGCGCCACGGCGTTGTGCCCGGGCCCGGTGCGCACGGAGTTCCACGGCGTCGCCCGCATGGAGACCTCCGGCCTGATCGTCGGAAGGCGCCTGATCAGCGTCGAGGAAGTTGCCGAGGCCGGTTATGAGGCGATGATGCGCGGCAAGCCCTACGTCGTGCCCGGGCTGGCCAGCAAACTGTTGGCTTTCGGCGTTCGCTTTGCGCCGCGTCGCTTCGTGGCCAAGTTCGTTCGGCGCATGCAGGAAGATCGGCAACCGGAATAGGCTCGCGGGCACGTTGCTTGGGCGGTCGGTTCTCGAGTAGACGGGAGCTTTGGTGCCAGGCGGGTCGGGACGGGGCGGCGATGCCCTTTGGCGTGAGGTGCGGGCTCTTGAGCGGC
>CAYSHI010000103.1:0-6917 GCA_964430745.1 uncultured Acidobacteriota bacterium
ACTCGCCGGGTAACCACAACGAGGAGGACTCCATGAGCCTGCGCATCAACGACACCGCGCCCGACTTCACCGCCGAAACCACTGAGGGAGCAATCAACTTCCACGAGTGGGTCGGCGACGGCTGGGCGATTCTGTTCTCGCACCCCAAGGACTTCACACCGGTCTGCACAACCGAGCTGGGGGCCGTTGCCGGATTGCAGAGTGAATTCGCGGCACGCAACTGCAAGACCATAGGCATCAGCGTCGACGGCGTAAGCGATCACCACGCCTGGTCCAAGGACATCGAATCGTCGCAGGGCCACGCCGTCACCTACCCGCTGATCGGCGACCCGACGCTCGAGGTCGTAAAGGCCTACGACATGCTGCCGGCGGACACCGGCGATTCGTCAGAAGGCCGCACGCCGATGGACAATGCCACGGCGCGCTCGGTGTTCATCATCGGCCCGGACAAGAAGATCAAGGCGACGCTCACCTACCCGATGAGCACGGGTCGCAACTTCGCCGAGATTCTCCGCCTTCTCGACTCCTGCCAGCTCACCGCCGAGAAGCAACTCGCCACGCCCGCCAACTGGGAGCAGGGCGGTAAAGTGATCATCGCACCCGCCGTGTCGGACGAGGAGGCCAAGAAACGCTTCCCCGACGGCTGGGAGCAGCCCCTGCCTTACATCCGTATCGTCGACCAGCCGGGCGACGAGTAGGACCTTCGAAAAACTCGCCTACGGCCGCTGCGCGACGGATCCGCGCGGCGGCCGTTGTGCATCCGGCGACGGTTCGCGAGCGGGGCGCTCCGAGGGCCTCAGCATACGAATGTGCTGGGGTCTTTCCATGCTCGATCCGGGGTCGTGTCGCAGGAGCAACACGCGACCGCGTGCGTCCACGTAGCCGTTGCGGAACGGCCCTTCGATCTCGAAGCGTCGCGCCAA
Source organism: uncultured Acidobacteriota bacterium (assembly GCA_964430745.1). GTDB lineage: Bacteria > Acidobacteriota > UBA890 > UBA890 > UBA890 > CBDCGW01. Next base: position 924 of record CAYSHI010000103.1, read on the forward strand.
CACGGTTTCGCCCCCGACCTCCACCTCCTCGACCGCCCGCAACTCGAGCTTGTTGCGGTCGAAGTGCGATCTCTGGACCTGGGCGTTGCGTTGAAGACGTATCCACTCCTGCGTCGGGAAGCGAACAAGCCGCACGCCCGGGGTCATGAAGACGATCTCCCGGTCCGTTTCGTCAGCGGGAAGCGGTCTCGGCATCACCAGGCTGAGCAGCCCCGGGTTGGCGAACACGCTGTCGTTGAACGCCTTGCCGCCGTCGAAGCGCCGGTCGGCGATTTGCGTAAGGAAAGCGTAGACGCCTCGCGGCTCATCGTCGGCATCGAGTCCGGGGACCCTCAGATCGACCGTCAACTCGGTTTCCGGCCAGTGGATCGTCTTGCGGTATCCACCCCGCTCGTAGGTGTATTCCGTGATGATCTCCCCCGACTCCACGCGCTCGCCGACCACGATTCTTACCGGGAATCCCGCCTGGTTGACCGTCAGCTCCGCCCAAATCGAGCGTGTCACTCGTGACTCCCGCAACGGTCCGAATGGCTCGCGGCGCGTGTAGTCCAGGTCGAAGACGGCCCTCGGGGCCGCTCCATCGCCCTCGATGTGATGGAGCTTGATACCCCATTCCGCGGCCTCACCCTCCACGAGTGTCTCGGGGGGGCCGAGCGCATACCACCGCTCCTCGCCGACCTGAAACCCCAGGAGGCTCCCGAACGCCGCGGCCTCTTGAGCCGCACCGCTCGACCGCTTGGACCACGCGAGCGAGTCGGCATCCGCGAGCGAGTTGGCATCGGCGAGCGCGAAGGAACCCGGCGGCGGCAAAGCAACAACCGATGCGACAAGGACAACCGCGCTCATCGCGCGAATCAGGGTCGCCCGCCGGGGGGACGGCCGCGGTGCAGCGCGCCTCAGCGAGCCCCCCCGCCCCCGGCGCGCGTGTACACCAGCTTGTTGGTCTCCGGGCCGAAAGAGCGAGTGGTCGTTACTTCGAGGCTGATGCTGTTGCCGGTGCGGCTGATCGTCAGAACCTCGCGAACGGTGACGATCTCTCCACCGACCTCTCCTGAGCCCTCGCTGATCAGCGAGGGGCCCCGGACGCGCGAGCGAATCACGAACTCGCGCTCTCCCGGCGGCGGCGGCTCGACCCACGTTTCGCCGCCGATTTGATAGGCGCGGGGTTCCGACCCGGAGAGACGGCTGGCAATGATGATCGACCCGTCGCGGCGCTGCGTGATGTAGAGATTCGGTGGAGCGTGTGTACCCAGGCCGGCGAGGCCGTCGCCGGTGGTGATCTCGCTGGCGCTTTCGTCCAGCCGCCAGGCGCCGTTGAAGTCGGGAAGCTGAGCGCCTGCCGTGGCGGAGAAGGCGAGCAGCAGAGCTGTGACAAGGAGCGTGCGTCTCTTCATGGCCTGAGGATGCTGTTGGCAGTCGACGTCTGGCAATTCAACATACACTAGTCCGTCCTACCTCCACCCCGACGTGCTTGTCCCCTGGGGAGCATTCGCGGCGATGTGGTCCGCCATGAGTCGCAACAGCTCGGCGCTCGAATAGGGTCGCCAGCCATGGCCGCCGCGGGGCCCGAAGGTAAAGGAGCCACCATAGTAGGGATCGGTCGTGCTCTCGAGGAACTCCTGGATGTGGTACGCGCCGACATTGAGATAGAAGTTGTCCATGTCGCCGGCGATGACGTGCAGCTTGCCGACAAGCTGAGGCCCGAGCTCTTCCCAATTGGTCTCGAGGATGTGGCGTAGGTCGTAGTTGTCACGCCAGTATTCCGCAACCTCGGGGTCAATCTCGCCGGTTTCCTTGTCGAACAGCGGTTTGAAGTAACCGTCGTCGCCGACCGGACCGAACACCGAGCTCCAGATGTCGAGCTGCTGCCCGGAGCGACCCTTGGTGCCGTTCACCAGCTCCATCGTGTTGCGCTGCTCGGAGGTCAGCCGCACCTCGCCCGTGGGGGCGAAGCGCGTGTTGGCCGTCGGCACCCGATACCACTCGTGCTGCTTGTAGAAAGCGTTCTGGTCCTCGTAGATATTGATGCCCTCGACGTTGCGGAAGTCGAGTGGATCCGGGGCAAACGACCAGGTGCCCCCGTAGAAATCCGGGTAGTAGACCTGCAGTGCAAACGACTCCCAGCCGCCGGTGGAGCCTCCCGTCAACACCCGTGCCCACGCCTCCGGGATCATGCGGAACTGCTGCTCGAGCAGCGGGATCAGCTCATGATGAATGGCGTCGCCGTACGGCCCGTTGTTGGCCGAATTGACGGCGTACGAATCATCGAAGTAGGGCGTCGGGTGCTGGATGGTGACGGCCACGAAGCGAGGAAAATCGTCCGACATCCAGGCATCCGTGAACTCGTTGGCGCCACCGAAGCCAAAGGGGTTGCGCAACGAGAAGTGTCCCTGCTGGTAGACCGTCGGATAGGAGACGTCGGGGTTCTCCGCATACCCCCTCGGCAACAGTACGGTGGCGCCGATGTACATCGGCTGACCCCAGAATTCCGAGAGCGCATCGGAACGGATCTTGACCCGCTTCACCCACTCGGTGTCTTCGGGCACCTCAATCGGCGGCAGCTCGTCGGTAACCTCGACCGCGTGAACCGTGGCGGCCGCCGGATGAATGTGTAGCTGCTGGACCTCGCTCACGAGATTGCCCGGAGAGCGCCGCCAGTTCTGGCCCTCCCACTGATCGTTGTGCATCCACACGACATGGCCATCGGCCCGCTCGAAACGTGTGTACCTGTTCAGCACCGCCTGCACGTAGTAATCACCGGGCGGAAAGTCCGCCAGGCTCTCGATCGGCCAGCCGAGAGTACCCGCGTCGATCGTTACCGACTCACCGGGGGCCAGCGACTCGAAGTCGACGCCGAACAGCGGTACGCCGTAGCGTCCGACCTGCAAGCGCGGCTCGGGATCCGCCTCCCGGGCGATCGCCAGGAACATGCGACCGGTGAGCGGCTCCCCGCTCACTTCGGGCGAGAACGAGATCTCGAAGCGCAGGTCGGTGCCTGCGGAATCGGCCGCGGAGGTGCAGCCGCACAGCGCCAACGCGAGCGCCAGCACGAAGATCGACGGAATCAGAAAGGCGGGTCGTTTCATCAGCGCTACTGCTCCTTTCGGAACGCCGGGGACTGCCATCCCTGCCGGGGGCGTCCGCTCGACAGTTTGTCGAGGCCGCTGTACCGGACGTTAGCGGGGATCCGTCTGCTCGTCCAATCCGCAGGGAGGAAAATCACCGCGTAAATGTATGAAGTTTCTTACATTTGTTCCCGTGAATCCACGCCGCCGGGCTGCTAGAGTAATTGCAACGACTCTGGCGAGGTTCATCCCCTGCTTCCGCTGCCGTCCAGGCTCCCCAGAAGCCACAGGTGCAACCTATGCGCTTCCGCCTCCTGGTCGTCGCATCTCTTGTTGTCGTCTGCGTCTGGACGCTACCCGCCGCTGCACAGATCAAGGACACCGGTGCCATCAGTGTGCGCGTCGTCGATCCCGACGGGGCCCCCTTACCCGGTGTCCTGGTCACTGTCGAGGGGCGCCTCGGCGCCCGCACCGAGCACACCGGCGTCAACGGAACGGTGCGACTACCCGGTCTCTCGCCGGGCCCCTACAAGGCGACCTTCACGCTCGAAGGCTTCACCGACGTCGTACGCGACACACTGCGGATCTCGGTGGGTCGCACGATCGAGATCGTCGTCTCCATGGCGCTTGCTTCGATCGAAGAGACCATCACGATCAGCGGCGAGAGCCCCGTGGTCGACGTCAAGTCCACCAACATCGGCAGCATTTACACCGATGATCTAATCGACATGTCACCGACGTCGTCGGGGCTGTGGGCCGGGGTCATCGATCATGTGCCCGGCGTCGTCACCAGTGCCATCGACGTTGGCGGCAGCGAGGCGGGACAGCAGTCGAGTTTTTCCTCTCGCGGCGGCAGCAACTCCCAGAACGTCTACGCCCTCAACGGCGCCAACACGACCGACCCTCATGCGCTGGGAGCTTCGTCGATGTACTACTCGGTCAGCTCGTTCGAGGAGATCGGCGTCTCGACCGGGGCGCACGACGTCGAGGTGCAGGCTCCGGGGGTGATTCTCAACATGGTCTCGAAGACCGGCAGCAACGACTGGCATGGCGGCGCCAAGATGTTCTACGAGGCCGAGGGCTTTTCGGCCAACAACGTTACCGACGAGCAACGGGAACGCGGCGCCGGCGAGGGCAATCCCAATACCATGCTCGGCGACTACGATTTCCAGTTCGGCGGGCCGATCATCCGCGACCGAGCGTGGTTCTTCGTCGACTACTGGAACTTCCAGGTCGAGCGGCTCATCGTCGGATTGCCGGCGAGCGAGATCGACGACACGACGCTGCGGAACTGGACGATCAACGGAACCGTCCAGATCGCCGACAACCATCGCGCCACCGCGCGTCTGTTCACCGACAACAAGGTGCGCGGCAACCGCAACGCGGGCGGCGACATCCCTCCCGAATCCGCCTGGCTGCAGGATTCGCTGGCATTGATTCCTCAATTTCAGTACCAGGGGGTAATCACGCCGAACGTATTCCTCGACACCCGTTTCTCGTTCACGATGGTGAGCTTTCCCCTCGAGGCGAAGGACGCCGACAGCAGCCATCCGCACCCCGATTTCAGGGGTGACGTCATGCCGCCGTCGATCGAGCGCAGTACCGGCGCCGTTCTGCCGGGCAGCCCGCCCACGCGCGAGGTGCTCTTCGAGCGCGACAACTTCGACCTGTCGGGCAATCTGTCGTGGTACCTGGCCGAGGAGACCCGGAGCCACGACATCAAGTTCGGCGGCAACCTGGCTCGCGCGTCGTCCTTTTCGCCGGACAATCGCGGCTACATCTGGGGATTCCAGCAACAGTTCCTCAACGAGATCCCCTCGCGCGTCCGCTTCTGGAACCACTCGGGCGTCGACATTCGCGACACCGTCCGGCCGAATGCCCCGTGGATCCGCGGCTCGGCTCTGGGCCTGTACGCGCAGGACTCCATCACCTTCAACAACCGTCTCACCATCACGCTGGGACTACGATTCGATTGGTCCGACAGCCGGCTTCCCGCACAGTGCCGGGCCGAGTCGCTCTTTCCCGAGCTCGGCCCCCTCTACCAGGCCGATTGTTTCGAGGAAGATCCCCGCACAACGAGATGGGTGGATCTCGTTCCTCGCCTCGGCTTCATCTACGACCTCACGGGCGACGGGCGCACGGCGCTGAAGGCCAACTACTCCCGATACTCCAATCAGCAGGGCGTTCGCTGGGGCAACTTCCTCAACCCCAACGGCGTCGGCACGCAGCTATACACGTGGGACGATCTCAACGGTGACGATTTCTTCCAGCTCGGTGAGCAGAGCACCCTACTGAGCCAGTTCTTCCCGGGCGTCACCACCGACATCGACCCCGATCTGCGCTCGCCGTTGACCGACGAGATCAGCGTCGGCATCGAGCGGGAGCTGTTTCCCAACCTCCAGCTCGGGGCGACGCTGATCTACCGCACCGACAGTAACTTCGTCGAGGACGTGAACGTCGGCGTTCCGTACGGGCCCATCGCCGACGTTCTCGGTGTTCCCGACGCCTACGATCCGGTGACCGTGACCGAGCCGGGCCCCGACGGCGTCGTCGGCACCGAAGACGACGGCGGCCCGATGACCATCTACAGCCAGGACCCGGCGACATTCGGCGACTCGCTCTTCTATCTGACCAACCCGGTGGAGTCGATGGGGTTCGATTTCCTCTACAACCGCTACCTCGGGGTATCTCTGGTCGCCCACAAGCGCTGGAGCAACAACTGGCAGCTCCTCGCCTCCTGGGACATCGGCCGCTCCGAAGGCACCTTCGACGGCGGCGGCGCCGGCGGCGCCGGGAGCTTGCTCGACAGCGCCAACGACGACCTCAACCGCGACGGACTGACCATCTGGGACCGGCCCCACCTGGTGAAGGTCACCGGCAACTACGTGTTCGCGGAGCCCGTCGGCGTCAACCTCGGGGTCTTCTGGCG
>CAYSHI010000104.1:0-2609 GCA_964430745.1 uncultured Acidobacteriota bacterium
CAAGGTTGATCACGTTCCCGGGGTGAACCTCGACGTCTTCACACCCGGAATCAATCCCAACCACCACGGCCACTCTCGGCTGAACATCATCCGTGCCTGTGAGGAGGCGCTCACACGGCTGCAAACGGACTACATCGATCTCTATCAAATGCACCGTCCCTCGCCGGGAGTGCCAATCGAAGAAACCTTGAGCGCGTTGACGGATCTCGTTCGCCACGGCAAGGTTCGCTATGTGGGCTGCTCCACGCACCCGGCTTGGATGGTGATGGAGGCAATCTATGTGAGCGAGCTGAAGGGCTACGCTCGATATGTCTCCGAGCAGCCTCCCTACAACCTGCTCGACCGGCGCATCGAAAATGAGCTGATCCCAATGTGCCGGAAGTGGGGCCTCGGCATCATCAGCTGGGCGCCTATGGCTCAGGCGGTGCTGGCCGGACGCTACAACGACCCCGACGACTACCCCGAGATATCCCGCGCCGCCCTGCGCGGCGGCTTCTATGCCGACCGCGTGACCGCACGCGGCATCGAGGTCGCCCGCCGGGTCGCCGATCTGGCCGCGGAGATCGACCTCACGCCGGCGCAGTTCGCCGTGCTGTGGTGCAAGGACCAGCCCGGCATCACCGCTCCACTCGTCGGGCCCCGCACCCTCGAGCAGCTCGAGCAGCTCATTCCGTTGCTCGAGATGGAGCTGCCTTCTGAGCTGGGCGACGCCTGCGACGAGCTCGTGCCGCCCGGCAGCGCCATTGCCGATTTCCACAACACCGCCGACTGGATGAAGATGACGGTGTGAGCTCATCGAAGCCTCCCGGCCATCCGGACCTGGTCGATCTGTTCGCAGAGTTTCGCGCCTCGCTGAAGCCCGAGTGCGACGAGCTCGGCGTGCCCGACTACACGCCGCCGGCGATGGCCCGCCAGCATGACGCGGTCAAATCGTTTCAGGAGAGACTGGCCTCTATCGATATCAGCGACTGGAACATCGGCGAGCAAGTCGACTATCACGTGGTGCGCGCCGAGATGAACGGCGTTGCTTTCGATCACGAGGTGTTGCGCCCCTGGGCTCGCGATCCCGGCTTCTACAACATCACCGACGGCGTGTACCCGCGGCTGCTGGTGCACTACTCGCGCATGGAGAACGACTGGTCGCCGCGTGTTGCGGAGCTGCCCATCGCCGACGGTGACGTCGCCGGGTTGCGGCGCAAGATGAATGCGATACCCGCGGCCCTCAAACAAGCGTCGGGCAACCTCACCGAGGTCGCCGGTGACCTGGCCGTGCTGGCGGCTCGCGTACAGCAACGCGAGATTGACGTGATGGGCAAACTTGCCGACACACTGAGCCACGTCGATTCGGAGCTGGCGGCTGGCACCGAGCGGGCGTGCGCCGCCTTGCGCGACTTCCGTGACGAGCTCGTGACCCACAGCGGCGATCCCGCCACCCCCGCCGGTATTGGCAAGGAAAGTTACAACCGCTGGTTACGGGAGGTGCTGCTCGTGCCCTATACCTGGGACGAGCTACTCACGACGATCGGTAACGACTACCACCGTGCGATCGCGTTTCTCAAGCTCGAGGAACACAAGAACAGGGGGCTGCCGCCTTTCGAGCCGACGGCCGACGAGACCCAGAACCTCGAGCGCCAGGGAACGGCGGCTCGGCAGCTACTGGCGTTTCTGCGCGACCGGGAGATCATCACCGTGCCCGATGATCTGGAGCCGTTGCCCCCTGAACACTATCCCCGCACCTGGGGCTCGAGTGCCTACCTGCGGCCCTGCTACCGAGGTTTCTTCGAGGAGTGCTGCGACCGCGAGCCGATGACCCAGATCGCCCATACGTTTTTCGGCCACTACTACGTGCGTGACCGAACCATCTGGTATCAGGACGGCGACGACCGGCCGATCCGCGGCACGATTCGTCTGTTCGACATGCACGAGTCGCGCTCCGAAGCCCTGTCGTTCAGCATCGAGGAAATGATGCTGCAGCTTGGCCTGCTCGACGAGCGACCACGCGCCAAGGAGATCACCTACATCTGGATGGCGTTCCGCGCCGCCCGGGCGATTTCCGACCTCAAGATGCACGCCAACGAGTACTCCATGCGGGACGGCATCGACGCGTTCGTCAACAAGCTCCCCTACCCCTGGGCGGAACCCGACAGCGACGCCGTATGGTGGGACATCGAAGAGGCGCTGAGAGCCCCGGCACACTCTGTGAGCTACGTCGGGGGCAAGAACATGATTCTCAAACTGCTCGCGGAGTGTGCGCAGCAGCAGGGAGACACGTTCGACCTGCGGCGCTTCATGGACGATTTCATGGGCGGCGGCATCATCCCGATCTCGCTGACGCGGTGGGAAATGACCGGCTACGACGACGAGCTGCGCAGTATGTTGCACGAGCCTTCGCCGTGAGCCCCGGCCCTGGGTGACGGGAAATGTGGATCGACTGGCTGGTCGTCGCCGCCTATCTGATCGGGGTCACGACACTCGGCATCACCGCCGCCCGCCGCGTGAAGAACTCGGCGAGCTTCTTCATCAGCGATCGCCGATCCGGCAAGTTCCTGATGGTGCTGTTCAATTTCGGCACCGGAACGAACACCGACCAGGCGGTCACTGTCGCGTCG
>CAYSHI010000105.1:0-5761 GCA_964430745.1 uncultured Acidobacteriota bacterium
CTCGATCATGGATCGCATCGAGGTCATCGGCCGCAACAACGCGCGCTGGTTCGATCGCATGGGGTTCGACTACTTCAACCGCGAGGTGTACGACTCGTTCTACCCGGGCTACGGGGCGAGCTGGCCGATGTACCACGGCGCCCTGGGCATGACGTACGAGCAAGCGTCCGTGCGCGGATTGGCGCGAGAGCGCTCCGACGATACGACCTTCTATTTTCGCGACAGCGTCCAGCATCACTTTATCGCCTCGCTCGGCACCCTGGAGGCGAGCGCCGACAACCGTGAGGACTTCCTCCGCCACTTCCACGACTTCCACGCCGAAGCCATCGCCCAGGGCGAGGTCGACGAGATCCGCGAGATCCTCATCGAGCCCGGCGACGACCCCAACCGCGCCGGCAAGCTGATATCGCTGCTGATGTCGCAGGGCGTCGAGGTCGATCGCGCCGAAGCGGCGTTCGCCAACGATACGGCAGTCGATTACTACGGCGCCGATCGCGGCGATCGCGAGTTTCCCACCGGCACCTATCGCATCTCGATGGCTCAGCCCCGCAAGCACCTGGTCAAGTCGTTGATGGACCCCGACGTGCCGATGGAGGAGGAGTTCGTCGTCGAGCAGCTTCGACGCTACGGGCTCCGTCAGGGCGATCAGATCTACGACATCACCGGCTGGTCATTGCCGCTGATCTTCGGGGTTTCGGCATCGGTCGCCGGCAGCCCGTCGGGCGGTGACTTCTCCCGCCTCGATGAAGGGCCGGGAGCGGAGAGCCGGGGAGACATCTCGAGCCGCGGCCCGGCCGAGGTTGCGTACCTCATCCCCTGGGGAACGCAATCGGCGGCCAAGGCGCTGGCAAGACTGCATCGCGACGAGATTCGAGTTCACAGTGCCGGGAAGATGTTCGCCATCGGCGGCCGCGAGTACCCGGCGGGGTCGCTGATCGTCAAGGTGCACGACAACACCGTCGAGTCGGCTACCTACGACGCTGCCGCGGCCGCCCGTACCATGAGCGAGCTGCGCGACGCCATGCTCGAGATCGGCGCGGCGACCGGAGCGGACATCTATTCCACCGACACTTCGTGGGTGACCGACGGCATCAACTTCGGCAGCGGCAACGTGCATTACCTGCCGGTGCCGAGAATCGCCATGGTGTACGGCAATCCGGCGAGCGGGTATTCGATCGGCCCGGCTCGCTACTTGCTCGAACAGGTCTACGAGTACCCGGTCACCGTGATTCCGGCCGACCGTATAATCGGCGCCGACCTCTCGCGCTTCAACGTTCTGATCCTGCCGAGCGCAGGCGGATTCGGAGGCGGCTACGATGGGGTCCTCGGCGGCAACGGCACCCGCCGCATTCGCGAGTGGGTGCAGGGCGGCGGCACCTTGGTCGCCATCGGCGGCGCCGTTCAATGGCTGACGTCGGAGGATGTCGGCATGCTCGAAACGCGGCGCAAGCGCAAGAGCAACGACGACCCCGCCGCTGCGGAGGGAGAGGTCGCCGAAGCGGGCGCCGGCGCCGGCACAGCGACAGACGCCGCGGGCACGACGGCCGGCGGCGGGGAGCAGAGTGAAGCCCCGGGAGTGCGGATGGTCTATCTGCCCGACGATGAAAACCCCACGGCGGTCCCCGGCGCCATTCTGCGGGTCCAGCTCGACGAAGAGCATTTCATGGGATTCGGCTACGATGGCGCGGTCGACGCCCTGGTCAACTCCAACAGTTTCTACGAGCCCCTGACCCTGGGTTCCGGCACCAACGTCGGCGTTTATCTCGATGCCGCTGACGTCGTCCTCAGCGGCTTCGTCTGGGACGACGAGAAGGAGATCCTCGCCGGCACGCCGTTCCTGATGCATACCGGGCGGGGGCAGGGAAACGTCGTAGCCTTTACCGAGGAAGTGAACTTCCGCGCCTACCTCGACGGCCTCAACGTGTTGTTTCTGAACGCCGTGTTCCTCGGCCCAGGGTACTGACCGGCGAACGGAGGCACAGCCGGCCCGGGTTGCCGAGGAGCGGCGCCCAGGGAGTGGGTCGGTAAGCAGCTCCCGGTAAGGCGCGTCGGTCCGGGCTAATGCGACAGGTCGCCGGAAATACGAGCCAGCTTCTCGCGCACCTCGGGCTGCTCGGGATCGAGGGCGAGGGAGTCGCGGAAGGCTTGCGCGGCCTCGGTGTTCTGCCCGAGCGCCAGGAGGGCGTCGCCCAGGGCGTTGTGGGCGGCCGCGGTCGGTGCCCAGCGCGTCAGCAGGACGCGCGCGGTCTGAGCGGCGCCGGTGGGCTCGCCGGCTTCGCGCAGGGCGATGCTCAACACGAGCGCGTCGTTGGACGAGGCCGCCGTGCTCTGCGCCAGCGGCGAGATCACGCGAGCGGCCTCGGCGGGGTCGCCGGTGTCGATCAGTGTTTGCGCCAGCGAGCGGCGCAAACCGATCGAGTCGGGCTCTTGCTCGAGACCGGAGCGGAAGTACGCGATGGCGGCATTCGGCTCTCCCCTGCGCAGGTACTGCCCGCCGCGCGTCTGATACTCACTCGTCAGCGATCGCTGTTCCTCCGCGGCCAGCAAGACCATGGGGTCGAGGACGGTGCCCGGGACGACGACCTCGACCTCCCTTTCGCGTGACACGGTGCGGTTGCCGGGCAGCCTGGCGCTGAGGCGCGCAGTGTACGAGCCGGGCCGCACACCCTCGAGTGAGATCGGCACCATCAAGGGCGTCGGCGCCGGGGCCCGCTGCGGCGGGCTCGGCACACCCGATACGACGTCGACCTCGTTTCCTTCGGCGTCGATGAGGGCGCCCGTTACTTCGACGAGCTCGCCGGCATCGAGCGGCGATCCCCCGGCGACAAGCTGGGCAAAAAGGTACATGGGACCGCCGGCGTTCACTCGCCCGTTGATCGCGGGCACGTACTGCATGCCTGCGAACTGGAATGCCCGCTGCACCGGGAGCTCGACGGGCCGAGCGGCGCCGGCAACCAGCAAGTCGCTGAGCACGGCGCCGTCGGGTTGAACCGGAGCGACACTGAGTCGAGACCGGGCCAGGGCACCCTGGTCGTTGACGCGATTGAGCACCTCGACGTTGAAGTCGTAGACACCCGGGACGACCCCGACGCGGTCGTAGTACGCGAGCGGGGCGCGGATGAGCGCTTGGGCGCGCTGCGGACCGAAGTGTTCCTCCAACGAATCGCCGGCGGTCTCGACGCGGTTGCCGCGAAGGTCGGAGACTTCCGCGTCGATGCCGAGGCTCAGGTAGAAGTCGTCGTCGAGCTCCGCCAGCATGACGTTCTCCGGAGCGATCTGCACCGCGTAATGCAGGTAAGAGAGGCCGCGTTGGTCCCAGAACGCCATGGCCGCCACGTCGACGGGCATCGAGGTGAACATCACGCTCGCCTCGACGTCGCCACGATGGGTGAGGAACACCTCGGCGTACCGCGTGTCGAGGCCGACGAAAGGAGACTCTCCGATCTGGGCCGAGAGGATCTCGTTCCCCATGGACGGCCGCCCCCCGGCGAAGTCGGGCCGCTCCGACCGATTGGAGCTGAGGGCGGCGTGCGCCACCTCGTAGCCGATGTCTTGCACCAGGGAACGGATGATCTCTCGCGGTTGTGCCATCTGCAGCGCGATGCTCTTGGCCAATCGTTCCGGTCCATCTGAGAACGGGTCGTAGATCTTGTATTCACCGTTCATCTCCGGGCGAAAGAAGAGCACGTAAAAGAAAGGTGGCAAGCCGGAGGCCCGGGGGGCGGCGTCGTACGACCACAGCTCCATGGGCCAGAAGCCCTTGGGGTCGTAGTGCCGTCCGATGTCGCGCGGCTCACCGAGCTGGATGTAGGTGCGCCCGCGGTCGGTCTGCCAGCCGCGCCGCGGCGTTTCCCGGCCCAGTTGACGATTGGCGTACTCCACCCGACGGGCGTGCTCGTCGCGGACCTCGTTGGCCAGCGTACCCGGCGTCGGATCCCGCACCCGCCAGAACGTCTCGATGAACAGGTCGCGCTCCTCGTCGCTGGCGAGCAGCTCGAAGACTTCCTTCTCGCGCGGCGAGATGACGTAGATGACGTCTTCCTCGAGCCAGACGCGATGCGCCGCGGACAGCGGTGCCGGTGGCGGCGCCGCGTCGCCGGTTTGTTGGTCGACGAGGGCGCTGGCGCCTGGCAGGTAAATGCTCGCAGCCGGCACGGAGCCGAATACGAACCCGACGCCGAGGAGTGAGCCCATGGCCGCGAGGGCGATGCACGAGGCGATGTTTCGGGATTTGATCACGAACTCATTGTGCGTCGCATGGCCAAGCTGCGCCAGCGCGGGCACAGAAAAAGAGCGGCCGAGGCGCAAGCACCTCGGCCGCTCCGGCTCACTGAGGAGCTCCTATTCGTTGAAACCGCGGCCGGCCAGGCCCCCGCGCGCCGTCATGACGCCGAAGAACGTGATCACGCTACCCACGCCGATGGCGAGGTAGGCGTCCGCGTTCTTCTTGCGGCCGAAGGGGTCCGGCTCGCTCTGGTAGACGTCCGTGCCCTTCCAGATGAGGCCGGCGCCGAGCGCAATCATGCCGATACCCGCCCACAGCTTGCCCTTGGCCACGCCGGCTTCCTGTGGCGGAGCACCCTCCTCGAGCGGGGCCTTGATCATGTCGCTGAAGACGATCTCCCTCGCCGCGGCATTCGCCGCCGCCGTCAGGTCGACCTTGGCCTTCTCCGGGTCGTTCGGGCCGGCGTAGGCCAGAGCAGGAGATGTGAGAAGGGTGGCGATGACCACCAACGTCAGAATCTTCTTCATCGGTCTCTCCTTGCTCGGGTTAGAACAACCAGCGCACGCCGATGCGCATGGTCCGTGGGTTGACGATGGCCGTCGCTTGCCCGAAATCCGGCACGCGCGTGAAGATCCCCCGCACGGTGTCCTCGTTGGTGAGGTTGAAGACGTCGAAGATGATACCGACATCACCCCACGCGCCCATGAGCCCGAATCTCTTCTCCAGCCGCAGATCCAGGTTGGTGTTGGTCTCCAGGCGTCTCGAACCGAGGGTCTCGATGGGCACCGTCCGGTCACCGGTGGAGAGCCCGCCGGTGTCGTCGCGAGAGAAGCGCTCCTCGATGCTCCTGGTGGCGCCGCTGGCGACGTCGAAGCGCACGCCGATGAGCACGCCGATCGGGTCGGCGATCAGATACGAGCCGTTGAGCTTGAACACGTGGCGGCGAGAGTTCGGTAGCTCGCCGGGCGCGTTGACGTAACTATTCGGCGTCTTGAATGCGCTCGTCGAGCCGGTGACGCCGGTGCCGGTGTTGGTGACGTTGCCCTTGGCTTTCTGGAAGATGTACGAGCTCTGGATGGTCCAGTTGTCGGCGTACCGTTTGATCACCTTGAGCTGGAAGCCGTCGTACTCGCGGAAGGAATCACCGATGTAGTTCGAGTTCGGGTTGTTCATCAACGTGATGAACTCATCGCGCGGGTCGGCCCCCCACATGTCTACCAGGTTGCCGTTGATGTCCTCCAACTGGATCGGCACGAAGGTGGAGCCGGTATCCGCGCCGCCGATGGTATCGCCGTCGTACTTGTGGATGTAGCGGCCGCCCACCGACAGGTCGTCCATGACCTGCTGGTCGACGCCGACGGTGAACTGTCTGCTCCACTGGTTGCTCAAGCCCTCCGCAATGGCGAGGTCATCGATGGCGCCGAAGCGGCCGAACTCTTCGAATTCGGTGCCGTTCCACTCGAAGCCGACGCTTGTCGCCTTGTTGGGGTCGAAGTTGTCGTAGGTGGTGCCGTGCGCCGCCTCGAAATACTTGCC
>CAYSHI010000106.1:0-5080 GCA_964430745.1 uncultured Acidobacteriota bacterium
CCCTTCGGGTGGCGACGAGACCGCGCCGATTTCTGCGTCGCCGCTCCTCGACGATACCCAAGCATCGCCTGCGTCGCCGCTCCTTGAACTCGTCACGGTCTCGTCGCCACAAAAGTAAAGACAATAGTGACGCGGCACACTGGGGTCTGTGCGGGGACAAGGGAGACCCCATTACCGGGCGAGCGCCGCATCTTCCGTCCGAGGGCTAGGAGACCACCGATCGAGGACCCCGCGGAGATCCTCGATAGTGAAAGGTTTGCACAGGTGGTCGTCCATTCCTGCATTCATCGACAGCTCGCGGTCGCCCACGAGCGCGTTGGCGGTCAGCGCGATGATGGGAATCCTGCCGCTTCCACTGTATCGCTCCTGCGCGCGGATCAACCGCGTGGCCTCGTAGCCGTCCATCTTAGGCATTCGGCAGTCCATGAGGACGAGGTCGGGGACTGCGCCGCTCAAGAGAGACAGGGCTTCGTGGCCGTTCTCGGCCGTCGTGACCCGGCAGCCGAGAGCTTCCAGCATACCCACGGCCACTTCCTGGTTGACGGCGTTGTCCTCCGCCAGGAGCACGTGGAGGCGATGATCGGTGCTCGCGGTCACCGCGGCCGCCTCTCCGCCCGCCGCGGCATCCGTGGCCGGTGATGCAGGACCGAGTCGCATCAGCGCGTCGACAAGGATGCTCTGCAGACGATCCTCGCGAAGCGGTTTCATCGTCACGCTGTGGGCCCCGAGTCGCGTGGCTTCCTCGATGTCGTTGTACGGCGCGGCTGAGCTCAGCATGACGACGCTCGGATTGCCTGCAACCGGGTCGGCGTTGATGGCGCGGACGAGGTCCAAGCCGCTCATCGGCGACATGTTCATGTCGATGATCGCAAGCCGATAGGGATACCCCTTTCGGGCGGCCTCCCGCAGCAGGCGCATGGCCGTGAGGCCGTCCTCGGCCAGCGAGTGTTCCATTCCCCACTTCTTTGTCTGATGGCCGAGGATCTGCAGATTCGTCGTGCTGTCGTCAACAACCAGCACGTGTACGCCCCGCAGCGAGGTGGCGACTTCGTCGCGCTCCGCAATCGTGCGGTGTACAGCCTGGAACCGAGCGGTGAAGGTGAATCTCGTGCCCACGCCGACCGCGCTTTCGACCTCGATCTCGCCGCCCATCGCCTCGACGAGCTGCCGCGCGATGCTCAGTCCGAGGCCCGTCCCGCCGTACTGCCGCGTGATGGACTCGTCGACCTGGGAAAAAGCGTCAAACAGAGACCCGAGGTGCTCGGCAGGGATCCCGACGCCGGTGTCGCTGATATCGAAACGCAGAATGATGTCGCCGTCGGCGCTCCCCTCCGAGGCTACCGACAAGACGACCTCTCCATACTCCGTGAACTTGATCGCATTGCTCAGCAAGTTGACGAGCACCTGCCGAAGCCTCACAGGGTCTCCGATAACGAGCCTCGGAAGACCGTCTTGCCCATCGAAGGCGATCTCCAGACCCTTCTTCTGGGCGGCGGGAGCGAACATCTGGAATGCACCCTCGACCGCCTCCCAGAGGTCGAATTCGAGGCGCTCGAGGCGCAGCTCTCCGGCCTCGACTTTGGAGAAATCGAGGACGTCGTTGATGATGTCGAGCAGGCCCTCGCCGGAGCTTCGGGCGGTAGCGGCGTAGTGAGACTGTCGCTGGTCGAGCCGCGTATTGCCGAGCAGCTCGAGCATGCCCAAGACGCCGTTCATCGGCGTGCGGATCTCGTGGCTCATCTTCGCCAGGAAAGACGACTTCGCCTGGCTTGCTGCTTCCGCGGCTTCCTTGGCCGAGAGAAACTCCGCGGTCCGTGCCGCGACTTCTTCCTCGAGGTGGTCCCGGTGCTGCACGAGCGCCTCGTTCTGCACCACGATGCGGGCGAGCATCTCGTCGAAGCCCTCAACCAGGATACTGACCTCGTCGCCGCGTTCGGCCTCGTCACCAACGGAGTCGGCGTTGTCTTTCGATACTCTCTCCATGCGTCGCGCGAGGTCCAGAATGGGCTTCGAGATGGCATGCTGAAATACCACCGAGATCGCGGCGGCGACAAAGCAGGACACCGCGAAGACCAGAACGGCAACCTCGATGTATCGGCGGATCAGCGCGTAGTAGCCGCCGAGGTCGGCTTGCACGAGGACATAGCCGATGATCTCGCCGTCGAGAAGGACGGGACTGCCCACATCGACGTGATCGCGCCAGAACCTCGACGCCCCCGCGGGCACGAGAACAGAAGCGAGGTGGCTCTCTTCGTCGGCGATGTGAGGCCGCGGCTCCGGGGCGTCGGGGCTCTCCCGGCCGAAGGCCGGATTGACGTACTCGGCGAAAAGACCGCCTTGCGGATCGAATACGAATGCGGCCTTGACGTCGTCGTTGCCCGCGAGAGCCGCCAGGGCCTCGGTCGCCACGCGCTGATCGTCGAATATCAGGGCGGCCTGGCTGCTGTTGCCGATGACGGCCGCCAGGGCCTCCAGATTGCCGGTGAGGCCACGGCGATAACTCAACAAGTCGCTCGCCAGGAGCGTCGCCGAGGACATGCCGAGGACGATGAGGCTTGTCAGCACGCTGGCGCCGATCATCTTGTAGCGGAGTGGAAGTCTCCGGAGCCGGGCGATCATCGGAGTCCATCCCAGGCTTCGTTCCTCTCGACCGCAACCTCGAGTAACCGCGAGCTAATCCGCAGGCCTTCGGTCTGTGCCGCTTCGAGGTCGACGCTGAAGACGATGCGTCCGCCCCGTCGCCACAGGTTGATGATTCCGAGCTGTGTGTCTCCGTCATCGAACTCGGTGACGGTGAGGATTCCCCTGCCCTTGGCCCGCTCGCGGGCTTCGGGAGAGCGACTGCTCGACGCGGGAATGAAGAGAACCTGGCAGCCGTCAAGGTGATCCGCGTCTTGTATCGCATCGACGACCACCTCTCTGCCGCCGACCGATGTTCGACCCGCCGCCGCGAGCACATCCGCGACCGGGTGGGGACCCAACACGCAGATTTTCAACTGTCCGTCGAGGCTCTCCACCACGGAGGGCGGCCACTCGACGAACTTCAGAAAGTTGTAGAGATACGCGGCTTTGAGATCGTACTCGGCCACCGCGTCGCGCTGTGGAGTGGCGCCGACGGTGGCAGCGAGGAGCAACGTGAAGCAGCAGAGGACTGCCGTGAGTCCTCTCCACGTCGAGCGCGCGTTACCCAGAAACCTCATTCCCGCTGTCTCCTGCTTCTGCCGTACCGACCTTCGATCACGATCCTGCATCAGGCGCGAGCTAGAAGCTGTAGGTCAGCTTGAGTCGCACCGTGCGACCGTTCTGCAGGATGACCTCCTGGACGTGTTCCGCGGATCCCGGGTAACCGTAGGATTGGTCGAAAGCGTTGTAGACACTGAAGGAAGCATCGAGCCCCCCCAACAGCCGCGGGCTGGTGAGCGTGAGATTCAGCAGCTGATACGAGTCGGCCTCGGTACCGAAAACCGTTAATCGCCTGCTGGAGAGCAACACCTCGACGCCGGCGAAGAGGCGGTCGGTGTAGAGCGGCAGCCTGACGTGCGCCTTGCCGAGGTGCCGTGGCGAATTCGTCAGCTTCTCCCTGGTTTCGCGGTTGAAGCTATCCTGGAACGAGTAGCTCGCGCGGGCCTCCAAACCGTTCTGCCACCGTCCCTCGAGCTCGGCCTCGAATCCTGTCGCCTCGACGGTTCCCCCGTTCGCGTAGAAAACCAAGTAATCCTCGGGATCGTTGAAGAGCTCGATAAGATTCTCGGTCACGTAGTGGAACCCCGACACGGTCGTCCTCATGTGCTGGCCGACGAGCTGCTCGTAGACCACCTCGAAGGTGTTGATCGTTTCGGGAACGAGGTTTTCTGCGGGCTTGTGTGTTTCACCGTCGTCGTTGTAGAAGAGCTCGTAGGCGCTCGGCGCCCTGAAGGCGCGCCCGTACAGCGCTTTCAGCGTGGTGCCGGGGAGGGGATCGAAGATCAGCGCGAGCCTTGGATTGGTGGTCCCGCCGAACGTTGTGTAGTGGTCGTATCGCACGCCGGCATTGACGCGGACGTGATCCCCGAGCGTGAAGTCGTCTTGGACGTAAAAGGCCCAGGTGTGGCTGGTCCGCTGATCGTCCAGGTAGACCCAGGGCTCGTCGCCGACGGGCAGGTCGGCGTTGTATTGATCCTGCTGGAAGTTGTAGATGGCCTCGCCGCCGAAAAGGAACTTGTGGCGTTCGAGGACGGTTCGCGCATAGTTCAACTCGCCGCCCAGCGCCTTGCCGTTCACCGTGTCGAAGTTGGGAACGAGGAACGGCTCTTCGTCCTCCTCCTCGGCCCAGTCGTAGATGTAGGTCGCCTCATAATCGTATTGGTTGAAGAAGGCGCGTCCGAGAACTCGGGCTTCGTCGGCCGCGAGCGGACGTTCGTACTCCACGTGCACGAACGTTTGATTGTCTTGCGTGCGGTTCCGCGTGTCGTTGAAGACCGTGCCGAAGGCGGCCGTGGGAAATCCCTTTTCCCGCCACGAGCGGCCACCCTGCAGGGTGAAATCGCCGACCTCGAGACTGGCGAAGATCTCCTGGAAGTTCTCGTCGTCGCCTTCGATGGCCATGCCGTTGTTGGTGGCGGGATCGTCGAACTCCTCGAAGAACAACTCGTACGGGCCGGCGCTGCCGAGGAAGCTCGCCGAGACCAGAGCTTCGGAGCCGTTGCCGAAACCGTGGCCGTAGGTGACCCTGGCCTTCTGCGTGTCGTATGAGAGAACGTCGCCGGATACCTGCACGCCGCCGAGATTGGCGCCCGACTTGGTGACGACGTTGATCACGGCAAAGTAGGCGTTGGTGCCGTAGAGGGACGAAGCGGGGCCGCGGATCACCTCGACGCGCTCGATGAGATCGACGTCGAGAAAGAAATCCGTGCCGACCCAGGCAGAGCCGTACACCGCATCGGAGGTCCGTTGCCCGTCCAGCAGCAGCAGAAGGCGTGTGTTGTAGTCCCCGGGCACGCCGAAACCTCTCGTCCCGGCATAGGCGTAGTTGCGATCGTAGCTCGTGTAGAAGCCCCTTACCGATCGCAGGATGTCGTCGAGGGAGCGCCAGCCGTACGTC
>CAYSHI010000107.1:0-4799 GCA_964430745.1 uncultured Acidobacteriota bacterium
GATGCTCGACCTGCTCAACGAGGATCTGATCAACCGTGGTGAGGAGCCGATCGCCTTCGATAGTGACTGCCGCGAGGGCATCTGCGGCGCCTGCGGACTTGTCATCGATGGCGTGCCGCACGGTCCCAAGAATCAGGTGACGACCTGCGAGCTTCGCATGCGCACTTTCGATCCCGCGAGGGTGCTGGTGATCGAGCCGTTCCTGGCGGCTGCATTCCCGATCATCAAGGATTTGGTGGTCGATCGCACGGCGTTCGAGCGCATCATCTCGGTCGGCGGCTACGTAGCTTCGAACACCGGCTCGGCGCCCGAGGCGAACTCCGTGGCGGTCGCCAAGGAAGACGCCGACAAGGCGATGGACGCGGCCGCCTGTATCGGCTGCGCCGGCTGCGTCGCTGCCTGCCCGAACGCTTCGGCCTCGCTGTTCGTCGGCGCCAAGGTGTCCCAATACGCTTTCACGCCGCAGGGGCAGGCCGAGCGCGAGCGACGCGTGCTGCGTATGGTGCAGCAAATGGACGCCGAAGGTTTCGGTGACTGCTCGAACTTCGCCGAATGCGAGGCAGTCTGCCCGGCCGGGATCTCGATCTTCAACATTGGCCGTATGCGCCGGGAGTACATGAAGGCGACGCTGTTCCGCGCATCCGGCGACTGAGCTTCCGCACCCGGGGCGATTCTTCGGGCGACGCAGTTTCCGCGGTCCGGGCGATTCTTCGGGCGGCTGACGTTCCGCGCGGTCCTCGGCGAGCTCTATGGAAGCGGCCTGTCTCGGTCAGACCGAATCGTCGACGTCGGCAAGCAGTTCCTCGAGCCAGCGGTCAATCGCGCGGATGTCGCTGTCGATGGTCGCGGTGCGGAGCAGCGCGTTGCCGGCCCCCGACACCTCGGCGTAGCGACGGGCGCCCTCGACGCCGGTGACCAGCAGCCCCGACTTGATCTGGCGGCTCACAGGGCCGGCGACCATCGTCAGAGCGCTGAAGATCGGATGCGCCGTCGGCACGTACCAGACGTGGTTACGCGCGTCCTCGTAGATACGGCCGGCCATCTTGACCGTCTCCACGACTCGTAGAGCCTCTCTGTGCTCGATCCCCATGAACGCGTCGGCGAAGGTCGGGTGGATGGAGGGGAGAACCTGCCCCTCAATCTAACAGGGAGAGTCTGACGAAGGTACCCGATTTTCGCGCCCCGTGGAGAGGCTCGCTGATACCATTTCCGGCACATCCGCGACGAATCCGGCCGATTCGACGGGATCGATCGAATCTAGTGTCCCACGTCGCAAATAGGGTGACATTCGCAGGCGGGAGTCACGGGTGAGCGCAAGGCGCGGCGAGGAGGCGATACCTTGGGTATCGTCGACGAGGTGCAACGCTGCGATCGCGCGTGAATCCCGCCTGTCCAACGGATGGCTGCGAGATGGGCCCATCTACGGCGTTGTCTCTCCTCCACGATGCGCCACGGCATCGTCTCGTCGAGACGCCTTGTATCTGCACTCATCTCGCAGCCACGAATGTCACCCTATTTACGACGTGGGACACTAGGATGATGGAGCGATCTGACCATCGCCGGTGGGGCCGGCAGGCGGGATGAGAGACGTCCGGGGGAGAGAGAATGGACCGACTGAGTGGGAAGCGCGCCCTGATCACGGGCGGTGCGAGTGGCATCGGTGCCGCCACCGCCGCGCGCTTCATGATGGAGGGTGCAAAGGTGTTGATCCTCGACGTCGATTCTTCGGCGTGCGGGTGCTTCGTCGAGGAGCATCCGGAGGTCGAAGGCTTCGTGGTCGCGGACGTGTGCGATAGAGGGCAGGTCGAGGATGGCCTTCGGCAGGTGGAGAAGGAGGCCGGCGACGTCGACGTGCTGGTCAACAACGCCGGGATCAGCGTTCGCCACGATTTTCTCGACATCACGCCGGAGGAGTGGGACCGGGTCGTCGGCGTCAACCTGAGTGGGGCGTTTCATGTAGCGCAGCTCGTGGCACGTCACATGATCGCGCGCAACGGCGGCGTGATCCTCAACACCGCGTCGACGAACGGCATCATGGGTTACCCGTATTACGCCGACTACAACGCCAGCAAGGCGGGCCTGATCTCGTTGACCCGGTCGATGGCGCTCGAGCTGGCGCCCCGCGTGCGCGTCAACGCCGTGGCGCCGGGGTACGTCCTGACGCCGATGCAACGACGCGAGTATACGGACGAGATGCTTGCCGCCGTCGACGCCAAGATCCCCCTGGGACGCCACGCCCGACCGGAGGAGATCGCCGCGATGTTCGCCTACCTGGCTTCGGACGACGCCGCTTACATCACCGGGCACGTCTTCCCGGTCGACGGCGGCGAGATCGCCGGCGGACTCGCAAGTAGATGAGCCACATAGACCCGGCGGCATCCCTCGCCGCGTTCGCACGGATGAGCGGCACGTGAACGGAAAAGTAGCCATCGTCACCGGTGCGGCGTCCGGTATCGGACGCGCCACGGCGGAGCTGTTTGCCGCTGAGGGCGCCGACGTTCTCGCGGTCGACATCGATCCGCGCGGCGAAAGCGTCGCCAAGGGTGTTGAGGCTGCGGGGGGGAACCTGGCCTTCGTCGAAGCCGACATGACGCGCGCCAGCGAGTGCGAAGCTGTCGTCACGGCCGCATTGGAGATCTACGGTGACCTCGACGTCCTGGTGAACTGCGCCGGCATCATCCGGCGGGCCACGGTGCTGGAAACCAGCGAGACCGACTGGGATCGTGTCATGGACGTCAACGTCAAAGCCGTTTATCTGCTCTCGCGCGAGGCCGTCCCTGCCATCATCCGGCGTGGTGGCGGCGCGATCGTCAACATTGCCTCGGGTTGGGGCCTGGCGGCGGGAGCGCGCGCGGTGGCCTACTGCGCATCCAAGGGCGCGGTGGTGCAGCTCACCAAGGCCATGGCGATCGACCACGCCGCCGACGGAATACGTGTCAATTGCGTCTGTCCGGGCGACGTCGACACGCCGATGCTGGCGCGGGAGGCGTCGGAGCTCAATGCCGATACCGAGGCGTTCTATCGAGACGCTGCCGACCGTCCCCTCGGGCGCGTCGGCAGCCCGACCGAGATCGCTCGCGCGGTGCTGTTTCTCGCCGGCGACAACGCCCGCTACGTTACCGGGACGTCTCTCGTCATCGACGGCGGCGGGCTCCTCGGCTGAGGGGCTGCGGAGGGCCGAGATTCCGGCGCCACCTCTGCCCGCTTGTTAGAGTAAAGGGAGCCAACGGGTGTAGCCCGGGCCCACGGAGGGCGCCGCGCGGGGTTGCCGCGGGCACATGATCGATCGGTTCGACAAGTACCTGAAAGACGAGAAGCCATCCGAGACAGAAGATCAACAGCAGGTACTTTGAGGAAACGACGTTCATGAAACGTGCCGGGGCGCAGGGCAGCCCGACGCCGGCGGAAGGCGTCGGGGCGGATGAGATCCGTATCGAGCTCGAGCGTATTCTCTCGAGCTCGGCGTTTCGGTCCTCCGAGCGCATCCGCCAGTTCCTCCGTTTCGTCGTCGAGGAAACGCTCGCCGGGCGAGCGGACGGGATCAAGGCGTACTCGATCGCCATCGATTGCTTCGACCGCGAGGACGACTTCGACCCCCAACTCGACCCCTACGTGCGCATCGTCGCGCGACGCCTGCGACGGGCGCTCAAGCACTATTACGACGAGCGCGGTGCCGGCGACCCCGTCCGTATCGAGGTGCCGAAGGGCACTTATGTTCCGAGCTTCCGCGCCAACGTGGTCGGCCCCGGTGGCAAGCGCGATGTGGAAAAGGGCCCACACGTGCCCGACGTGGCCCCCATGCCCGACGCTGCCGCAGTGCCGACCGCTCGCCACGGCGCCGAGGCGATCGTCGCCGTCGTCCGTTTCGAGGCGCACGGCGAGGAGGGGGACCAGGCCTTCCTGGCCAGTGGGTTGACCCATGAGGTGATGCTGACACTCAGCAGGTTCGCTGCGGTCCAGGTCGTCGGCCCGATCGTTGTCGAGGGGTACGACGTGCGCAGCTCGAGTCCACCGTCTATGGGCCGCGATCATGGAGCGGACTTCGTGCTACTCGGCACGGTGCAGCGGCTGGAGGAGAGGCTCAGGGTCTCGGTCAGTCTCTCCGATGTCTCGTCGTCGACGATGATCTGGGCGAATCGCTACGAACGCGACCTCACGGTGGCCGACCTCTTCGAGGTGCAGGACGAGATCGCCGCGGAAGTTTCGGCAACGCTCGCGGATGCCGCGGGTGTGATCGTACGTAGAGCTGCCGAGCAGGAAATCGGGCGCCCCCCCGGCTCGTTGAGCTCCTATGAGGCGGCGCTGAAGGGGCTCCACTGGGGGATGGTGATGACCGACGACGCCCTCGTGGAGGCGCACGACGCGCTGAGCCGGGCCGTCGAGTCCGATCCGCAGTACGCCTTGACCAAGGCCCTCCTGTCCGACATCTACTTCTCCGATTGGCTCTCCGCCATCGGTCGCTACGAGGACGGGCTGGATGCCGCGGAGCTGTTGGCGCGCGATGCCGTGGGGCTCGACCGTTCCTGCGCCGACGCGCGCTGGGCGATGGGTCAGGTTCATTACGCCCGCCGCCGGTTGGTGCACTTCGAAGAAGAATTCGACGCGGGGCTCGCCCTGAATCCGAACAAGGCACTGTTTCTGGCCAGCTACGCGCTGTTCCTCAGCGGATTGCAGGAGTGGGGCCGGGCTGACGAATACGCGGCCCGGGCAGTGCAGCTGAACCCGCAACACCCGCCCTGGTACCTGGTCACGCCGTACATTCGAAATGCTCATGACGCAAATTGGCAGGAGGCGCTCGT
>CAYSHI010000108.1:0-9523 GCA_964430745.1 uncultured Acidobacteriota bacterium
GCGGGCCGTGGTGTCCGTGTCCTCGGGGAACGTGGTCGTGACGTTGGCCAGGCTGACGGTCGGCGCCTCGTTCACGTCCGTAACCGTGACCGAGATTGTCTGGACATCGGTGCCACCATTGCCATCGTCGGCGGTGACTTCTACTACATAGACGTTGTTGGCCCCGACATCGCCCGGCGCTTCGTAATCAGGCGCGACCAGAAGACTCAGCTCACCGGTGGGAAGTATCGCGAAGAGTCCCTGGTCGGCGCCGCCGGTGATGCTGAAGGTCGACGTATCGAGATCGGGGTCGGTCGCGATCACCGTGGTCACGGCCGTGGTGTTCTCGACCACATTG
Source organism: uncultured Acidobacteriota bacterium (assembly GCA_964430745.1). Lineage (GTDB taxonomy): Bacteria > Acidobacteriota > UBA890 > UBA890 > UBA890 > CBDCGW01. The sequence continues at coordinate 338 of CAYSHI010000108.1, forward strand.
ATCGCCGCCGTGGCGCCGCCGCCGTCGGAAGTGATCACCGGTGCGCTGTTGGCGTTCGAGATGACGAAGTTCACGGCGAACTCCGAGGTTGCGCCGTAGGCAAGCCGATCATCGTTGCCGACCTGTGCCGGGTTGGTGATTTCGGTGGCCGTGGCGGTCACGTAATCGCCCGCGACCAGCGTTACGCCCGAGAGCATGACGCTGGTAAACGTCGCGTCGCCGCTGCCGTCGGTCGCCACCGTGACGCTGCCGAGGTACGTACGGCCCTCGCCGTTTGTGGCATCCGTGGTTCCGGCCGCGTTGCCGAAAAACTCGATCAGGTACTGCGTGTTGAGGCCGTCGGTATCGAGGCTGCCGCTGAGCGTCAGGTCGGTACCGTTCAAATCCGCCTGGGCAATGAGCGGGAAGTTCTGCAGGTCATTCGGCCCGTTATCCGTATCGTTCGATTCGTTGTCGGTGACGCCGTCCCCGGCCGTCGTATCACTCAGGTCGATGCCGATCCAGGTATTGCCATGAATCGAATTGCCCAGGATTGTGTTGCCGATGGGTGTCCCGTTCGAAACGAGGACGCCGTTGCGTTCGTTGCCAAAAATCAGGTTGCCGGAGCCGGCTTGGGTCCCACCGATCAGATTGTTGCTGCCACCGTTGATCCAGACGCCGTTGCGCCCGTTGCCGACGTCGGTGCTGCCCGTAACGTCGGTGCCGATGAAGTTCCCCTGGATGACATTGTCATCCCCGGATATGACGACTCCGTTGTACAGGCTTCCCGAGATGATGTTGCCTGCGCCGGCGGCGCTTCCGCCCACGGTGTTGCCGTTTGCCTGGATGTCGACGCCCGAACCGCCGTTGCCCAGACTCGAGGTACCGAGCGCATCGACACCGATATGGTTGCCGATGACGATATTGCCGCTGCCGGCGGTCGCCTCGAGTTTGATGTTGTCATCGCCATTGCCGGCGATCACGTTGCGATCGGTGGCGGTCAGGCCGCCGATGGTGTTGTTGCCCGCGCCGTTGGTGACGAAGATGCCGGCAACACCGTTACCCTCGTCGAGCAGGCCGGAGCTATCGGTACCGATATGGTTGCCCGCGATGGTGTTGCCGGACGAGCCCGAGACCAGGATGCCGTGGCCCTGGAAATTGCCGATCACGAGGCCGCGGATCGTGCTGCCGTCGCTGCCGGCCGCGAGCGTCAGGCCGTCGACCACACCGGCGGCGCTACCGTCGAGGCGTATCACAGGGGTACCGGCGAAATCCGAATCCGTCGTGCCGTCGATGACGATCGTATCGGTAATCGCCGGCAGTCCACCCGGCGGAACCGCGATGGTATGTGCGCCGTTCACCAGCGGTCCGCCAATATTGAAGCTGATCGTGACGGTCTCGGGGGAGTTGTTCGCGGCCGTGATCGCTTCGTTCAGGGAGATCGCGCCGTCGACGCCCTTGCTCGCGTTCAGCGCCTCGGCGGATGACGTGTCGCCATCGTTGGAGTCCGCCGCCGTCGTCACGACGAGGTTGTGCGACACGTCCGTGACGGTGACACTGATCGCCTGCGTATCCACCCCGCCGCGCCCGTCGCTGACCTGTACCGTGACTTCGTAGACATTGTCGCCATCGAGATCGGCGGCGGTTTCGAAGTCGGGCGGCGTAGCGAACGCGAGAGCGCCCGTGCCGCTGTCGATGGTGAAGAACGCCGCATCATCGCTGGCGGGGTCGATGCTGTAGCTGGGGGTGTCGAAGTTGGGATCGGTGGCGGTGACCGTCGTGACGGCGGTGGTATTCTCGACGACGTTGATGTTGGCCGTCGCGCCACCGCCATCCGACGTGATCGTCGGGTCGACATTGACGTCGGACAGCGTGATCGTGATGAGCTGCGTCGTGGTTCCACCCAGGTCATCGGTCACGGTGACTTCGAAGTTGTCGCTGCCGAACCAGCCGGGAAGCGTCGGCGTGAACGACCATGCCCCCGTCTCGGCGTCGATGATCGCGGTCCCGTTCGTGGCCCCCGAGCTGACCGTGAAGTAGGTCGAGTCGGTCAGCCCCTCGACATCCGTGGCGTCGAGATCTCCGGCGACCGCGTCCCCCTGGACGCCGTTGAAGCTGACGTCGCCGGTGATGACCGCAGCATCGTCGGCCGGCGTGACATTGAGCGTCGCGGTGAAGGTCGCGGTGCTGAACGCGGTGCCGCCGCCGTTGGTAGAGACGTCGACGCCGGCATTGCCGTTGGTGCCGGAGGTCTGGTCCCAGGCGTGGAAGAGCAGGTTGCCCGCTGTGCCGTTGTAGTCGGCATCAGGCACGAAGCGGACCAGCGCGCTGACATCCAGCAGGACCCCGTTCGACTCGCTTACGGACCCGAACGCGATCCAGGTTCCATCCGCATTCGCGTCGTATTGCCATTCACCGTTGGTATCGTCGACACCGGTGACCGCGATGCCTTCGACTGAGCCCGCATCGACATCGGTGATGCGATCGGCACCCGAGCTATTGATGATCGCCAGCACGGTGTCGCCCGCAGAAGTGAAATCATCTTCGCTGACGTCGGTGAGCGTGTTCTGTCGATTCTCAGCCGAACCAACGCTGATGAACGAACCCGGCGCCGATTGATTGTTGACTTCCGTCTGGATCCATTCCTGCGAACGCACCACGTCCGCAAGTCGAATCTCATCCATCATCCCAAGGAAGTAACGGGTCGCACGCTCGGGATTACCACCCCACAGGAGGTCATCGCTGCTCGTCAGCGTCGTCCAGTTTCCGGGCACGCCTTCGTAGCTGAAAGTCATCGGCGAGCCGTCGACATAGATGATCACTTCGCGGGTGGCGAAGTCCATGGTCACGGCCAGGTGCTGCCAGGTGTCGTCGGTGAACGGGTTGGCGCCAAGGTTGTAGTTGACATCCGGGGTCATCGCGTCGGGGTAGAAGAAATGGTCGCCATCGCCCTGGCTGGCCCACTCGTAGCCGTCCCCCCCGCTGAAGCGATTGCTGCTGGACATGATGAATTGGTGATCTCCGTCGGCGCTGTCGACGAAGTTGATCCACAGGGAGAACGTGGCAGCATCATTGAGAGTGTCGAGACTGGCATCGGCCGGGATTCGGATCAGGTCGTTAGTGCCGTCGAATGCAAGCCCCTGACCGATCGCGGTCGTGACCGAGTCCGTGCCATCCATCGAGCCTTCGGTCGTTGCGTGGTTGCCGCTGCCGCTGCTGTCGATGAGCTCGCCCGGTGCACCGGTAGGCGACTCGTCCAGGTGGTAGACGCCCACGTAGCTTGCCCATACCGCGGCAACGTTCTCCTGGTTGGTGGCGGCCGAGTTTCCGAAGTACATGAAGATTTCGGTATCGACCGATGCAGAGAGATCGGTTTTGACCCAGGCGCGGAGCTCTCCTGTCGCTTCATCGAAGAATTCGATCTCATGCGCGAGCTGGGTGGTGCCATCGGCCGCGGTGAACACGATGTCATCGCCATCCGCCAGCGCCTGTGCTGCGAGTTCAGCATCGACATTCAGCGTGATCAGCATCGGGAAATCGGTGACGTCACCCTCGACGTTGGCAGCATCGATGGTCAAGACCTTGCGTGTGTCCCAGGCGTCATCGAACCATTCGATCATGACCGGAGCATTGTTGAGGACCGAGTCCCAGCTCTGCTGAAGCGCCTCGCCGAAGGCGACGTTCGATTCGATGGTCCCCGTGTGGTGCTCGAGCTCCCAGTCGCCGCCAAGCAGCTGTGCCCCTGTCACGTCGGTGCTCGCCGCGACGTCGGCGCCGGTCAGCTTCGCGATCGAGCTGACCAACGCCTCGCCACTCTCGCCCCCCGCCAGGTCGCAGCCGTAGAAGAGCAGATCGGCGTCTTCACCGAGCGCGTTGCTCCAGCCCGCGAGCTCGCTCGCATTCAGGCTCAGGCTGTCTGCGTGCAGCCAGGTACTGCCGAGCTGGACTGCGCCCTCGCTGCCGTGAGAGACGATGTGGACCGCATCGAGGTCCTGATAGTCCGCGAGCACCTCGCCGATCTGCTCGATCCCGTCCTGCTCCGTGTCGAGCAGCACGACATCGAGCCAGCGGCTCGAGTCCTGGGCGCGCAGGTCCGCCACCAGCTCCTCGTAGCCGTCCACGCCCGTGTCGACGAAGACGAGCTCACGGCGCTCGGCCACGGCAGCCGCCGCGTCGCCTTCGGCTTCTGCGCCACCGATCGCCGTGGTCGACTCGCCGATGTCCTGCTCGATCGGGGGGGGCGCTGCGAGCGAATCCCCGGGATTCAGGCCCTCCAGGTCGGGGTCGACCCCGGTGAGGGTCGAGAGCAGGATGCGACGCTCGAGCTCCTCGACGGCGAAGGGCGCCGGCGCCTGTTGCGGCGACTTCTCGGACTTTCGGCGCCCTCGGCCCATGCTCTCTCTCGCTTCTCTGGTCTGCTGCGCGGCGACCCGCGTGGAGCCACGTTCCCCGAAGAGGGCAGATCCCTACAGATATCGGCGATCAGGCCCCCGGAGATGAGCAAAAAGTGAGCAAAATCAAGCGCATACGTCCCCTGCCCGGTCCCCGTCGACTTCGATCGACCCGATCCACCTCCGGCTGCCCGAGGACCGGCATTTCAGGATGAGATCCGCTTGCCTGACGGGCATTTGACGTCGGCTCATCCCGGTCAAGCCACGGCGAGAATCAACCGAAGAAGAGGCTCCCGCCCGGCTGAACGAGGGGTGTTCCTGCTGCCATGGGAGGCGAATTCTCGAGCTGGCTGGAGGCGCAGTGCTGCGCCATCCACGCCGACTCATCCGGTCTTGTCGTTCTCGGCAAGACGGCGCGGGGGCCATTCGCGCCCGTTGCCGTGTGGCCCCCGGCCGAAGAGGGCGCGGCGCCCAGCGAGCTGGTGGGTGCAGCCCAGATCGCGATCTCGACCGGCCGAACCGCAATCCGCAGCGTGATCGACGGTACCCGCGACGCGCGCCAGGACATCGTTGCGGTTCCGATCGTCGAGGCGGGCACGCTGCGAGGCGCCGTCGCCATCCGCGCGACGCATCGGGACGAACGCTCCGCCCAGGCCATCGCCGCCCTGCTCGAGCGGGGGATCGCCGACCTGATGCGCGGTGAGTCGGCAGCCGCAGACGCCCCCGCCCCCGCCCCGAAGTCCCCCCGACCCACCGCTCGCCCAGAGCCCGCCCGCGAGCTGCTCGATCTCATCGTGTCCGTGATCGACCGGGAGGCGTTCGGCGCGGCGACGATCGCCCTGGTCACCGAGCTCGCCACTCGGCTGCAGTGCGAGCGCGTGAGTCTCGGCTTCGTCGAAGGCGCCGAGGTGGAGCTGGCCGCGCTCTCACACAGCGCGCGCTTCGACGCCCGCACGGCGCTGGCTCGCGACATTGCGGCCGCCATGGAGGAGGCCGTCGATCAGGAGGCGGTGGTCGCCTATCCGCCGCTCACGCCCGAGGCACTCGAGGTGACGGCGGCCCATGCGGCTCTGTGCTCGGCCCACGCCAGCGCGGCGGCGTGTACCGTGCCGCTGGTCGATGGATCGGAGATCGTCGGCGCGCTCGGCTTCGAGGTATCACCGGGCGGGACACTGCACGCCGAGGACGTCCGCTTCTTCGAGCAGGCAGCGGCCGTGCTCGGGCCGATCCTCGAGCTCAGGCGTCTCGACGCGCGGCCCGTCTGGCGTGTGGTGCTGGACGCCGTCCGCGACCACGCTCGCTCGTGGCTCGAGCCCGAGCGAGGCGGCCGCCGTTGGCTCGCGGGCGCCGCTGCCGTACTCACGCTCCTGCTGGTCGCCGTCCCCGGCACTCACCGTGTCTCGGCGCCGGCCACGCTCGAGGGCACGGTGCAGCGCGCGATCGTCGCCTCCATCGACGGCTACATCTCCGAGTCGCGCGCGCGGGCGGGCGACGTCGTGAAGCGCGGCGACGTGCTGGGCGCGCTCGACGACACCGATCTCGAGCTCGAGCGGCGCAAGTGGGTCGGGCGGCGCGAGCAGATCGACAAGGAGTTCCGCGCTGCGGGCGCGTCCAACGACCGCTCGCAGCTGCGCATCCTGCGCGCGCGCCTCGACCAGGCCGACGCGGAGATCGCGCTGCTCGACGGCAAGCTCGCCCGCATCCAGTTGAAGGCGCCCTTCGACGGGGTCGTGACCGAGGGCGACCTCAGCCAATCGCTGGGCTCGCCGGTCAAGCGCGGAGACGTGCTCTTCGAGGTGGCCCCGCTCGAGCGATACCGCATCGTGCTCGAGGTGGACGAGCGCGAGATCGCAGACGTGAACCGCGGGCAGACCGGCGAGCTGACGCTCTCCGCCCTCCCGGGCCGCACGCTGCCGCTGCGGGTCGAGCGCATCACGCCCCTCGCGAGCACCGAGGAGGGACGCAACTTCTTTCGCGTCGAGGCCGAGCTGTTGGAGCCCCCGGCCGCGCTGCGGCCGGGCATGGAGGGCCTCGCCAAGATCGAGATCGGCCCCCGCAGTCTGATCTGGATCGGGACCCACCGAACGATCGACTGGCTTCGCCTCGCCGCCTGGTCGTGGCTGCCCTGACGACCCCATGACGAACTCTCTGTACAACCCGCAGTGGTACCGAGTTCAGGAGCTCAAGCCCGTGCTTCGCGAGCACGGGCAGATGCACCGCCACCGCTACCGGGGCGAGCGGTGGTACGTGCTCCAGGACACGGCCACAGGGCGCAGCCACCGCTTCAGCACGGCCGCCCACTACCTGATCGCATCGATGGATGGCCGCCGGACGATGGGCGAGATCTGGGATGCGGCCATGACTCATCTGGGCGACGAGGCCCCCACCCAGGGCGAAGCGATCCGCCTGCTCTCCGACCTGCACGCCGCGGATCTGCTGCGCTGCGACGTCCGCCCGGATGCGCTCGAGCTCTTCGCCCGCTTCCAGAAGTTCGCGCAGGCGAATCGCTGGGCGCGCTTGATGAACCCCCTCTCTATGCGATTTCCGCTCTTCGACCCGGATGCGCTGCTCGAGCGCGCCGCTCCCTTCTGCCGCTGGATGTTCACGCCGTTGGGCTTCGGCCTCTGGCTGGCGGCGATGTCGAGCGCGGTGCTTCTGGCGGCGATGCACTGGCGCGAGCTGGCGAGCGCCGATCTCGCGGCCGTACTCGAGCCGCACAATCTGCTCCTGCTGGTCCTTGCCTACCCCGTCGTCAAGACCGCGCACGAGCTCGGTCACGGTCTCGCCACCAAGATCTGGGGGGGCGCGGTGCACGAGATCGGGCTGATGTTCCTGGTCTTCGTGCCGGTTCCCTACGTCGACGCCTCTTCGGCCTCCTCGTTCCGCTCGAAGTACAGGCGCATGGTCGTGGGCGCGGCCGGAATCATGGTGGAGCTCTTGCTGGCCGCCGTGGCGCTGGTGGTCTGGCTCCACGTCGAGCCGGGCCTCGTCCGAAGCCTCGCCTTCGATGTGATGATGATCGGCGGCATCTCGACCGTCTTCTTCAACGGCAATCCGCTGCTTCGCTTCGATGGCTACTACGTCTTCGCCGACTGGCTCGAGATCCCGAACCTCTCCGCGCGCTCCACGGAGCAGCTGGCGTACCTATTCAAGACCTACGTGCTGGGGCTGCGGGAGCGACGCATTCGCCAGAATGCCGATGGCGAGATTCCCTGGCTCGTCGCCTACGGTGTCTGCGCTTTCTTCTACCGGCTCTTCATCGGGCTGGCGATCGCCCTCTTCGTGGCAAGCCGCTTCTTCGTGCTGGGGATGCTCATCGCCATCCTCAGCGTCGCCCGGCAGACGGTGGTTCCGCTGGCGCGCAGCCTCGTGCGCCTGCGCCAGGATCCACGCGTGTCCGAGCAGCGCGGGCGCGTGGTGGCAGCCTGCGCGGGGCTCGCGGGGTTGATCGTACTCGGGCTCTTCGTGCTGCCCGTCCCAGTCTGGACGTCGACGCAGGGCGTGGTCTGGCTGCCCGAGCACGCGCAGGTCCGCGCCGGAGCCGATGGCTTCGTCCTGAAGGTCCTCGAGGCTCCGGGCGCACTCGTCGAGCGCGGCCAGCCTCTGATCGAGACGTTCGACCCCGACAACTCGGCCCGTCTGCAGGTGCTCGAGGCCGAGGTGCGGGAGCTGCGCGCGCATCTCCAGAGCGTGCAGCTCTCCGATCAGGTCGAGGTGGAGATCGCCGAGGAGGAGCTGTCCGCGCGTCTTGCCGAGCTGGCCCGCGTGCGTGCGTTCGCCGAGGCGTCACTCATCCGCAGCCCGGCAGCGGGGCGCTTCGTGCTGCCCGAGGCGCGAGACCTGCCGGGACACTTCGTGCCGCGCGGTACGGTGCTCGGCTACGTGGCGAACCAGGAGCAGCCGATCGTGCGGGCCGTGGTCTCCCAGGCCGACATCAGCTTCGTCCGCGGCCGCATCGATCGCGTCGAGGTGCGGCTCGCCGACCGGATCGGCGAGACGCTGCCGGCGACGGTCCAGCGTCAGGTGCCCCAGGCCAGCGACCGGCTTCCGAGCATGGCGCTGGGTGCGCTGGGAGGCGGCCCGTTCGCCGTGGACATGCGCGAAGGCGATGGCATGAAGTCCGCCGAGCAGCACTTCCAGCTCGACCTGGCGCTGCCCGCAGGCGCCCGCATCGGCGGCATCGGGCAGCGCGCCTACGTGCGCTTCGACCACGGCAGCGAGCCCCTCGCCAAGCGTGGCCTGCGCGCCATCCGGCGGCTCTTCCTGGGGCGGCTCGGTGTCTAGTCCGGTGTCCAGCGCGCTGCTGCGACCCGGGCTCGCGCTCGGGCCCTACCCGGAGCAGCAGAGGCCCCGGCCCGGCTGGCTCGACCGCGCCGCGGGCGCCCTCGAAGATCGCATCGCGCGGCGCACGCCGAGCCGCGGCGCCCTCGTCGCATTCACGCACAGGGTGGAGGCGCGGCGCGCCGCACTGGTCGACGCCCCCGCTCGCGCACTCAGCGAGGCCGTTCTCCCGCTCCGTCGCCGGCTGCGCGGCGGCGGACTCGCGGAGGACGTGCTGGCCGAGAGCTTCGCGCTGGTGCGCGAGTTCGCGCGTCGCGAGCTCGAGATGGAGCCCTATGCGGTGCAGCTGATGGGCGGCTACGTGATGGCCAGGGGCATGCTCGCCGAGATGGAGACCGGCGAGGGCAAGACCCTGACCGCGCCCCTCCCGGCCTGCACGGCGGCGCTGGCCGGCATCCCCGTCCACGTCGTCACCGTCAACGACTATCTGGTCGAGCGGGACGCTGCGCTGATGGAGCCCGTGTACCGCGCGCTC
>CAYSHI010000109.1:0-8126 GCA_964430745.1 uncultured Acidobacteriota bacterium
CGCCAGTTCACCGTCGGCCCCGAGCTTCACCACCGCGTCCTGGTGGCGCAGCGTCACGATGATGCCGCCGTCACGGGGGTCGACTTCGGCACCGTTGGCGTGGCTCCAATCCCGGGTGCCACCCTCGATAAACTCGTACCCCTCGCGGTCCCAGAAGCGGCCGAGCGAGCCGTAGACGAGGCGGTAAGGATCCAGGACGTCGAGCAGTCGCCACTCGCGCACGATGCTCCCGTCGCGGCGGAACTGCACGGCTACGTCACCGATCACATGGGTGGCCTCCCGCGGCGCGGTGGGGTCGGTCTCGCTGGTCGGGTAGTCGTCGAAAGCGCGCGCCTCCGTTCCCAGGGTGAGGATGTCACCGGAGAGCAACTCGGCGGAACGGTGGTGGAAGAAGTCCGTGTTTACCGTCAGTAAGGGATCGTTCGGCGGACCGTCCCAGAGCCCGGACGCGTACCAGTGGGCGATCTCGTTGCCGAGAAGGTCGATCTCGACGATGCCCTCGTGGTACTGATACAGCAGGGTGCCGCGCGGCGTGCGGCGGACGTCGACGATGCGGTGCGGCGCTTCGTAATACCAGACGATCTCGCCCTCGTTATCGATGATGACGAGCAGTCCGTGCTCGAGGTCCTCTGCGTTGGGTAGCCAGCGGATGCTGCTGAACAAAGTCATGCCGGGTTCCATCCGCTCCGGCTCGCTGACAGTGACTTCCACCGGCGGGAAATCGACGATGGAGGCAGGCAACGCCGGGGTGTCGAACGCCGCCTCGATGGGTTGGTCGTGCAGAGTGCCGGCCGCGTCTCGCAGCGTGATCTCGATAGTGTGTCGCGCGCCCGCCCGTAAACCCACCACGGGCAGCTCGTGGCTGGTACCCGGCGTCTCGATCGACGGTAGCGTCCATTCCTGTTCTCCGTCGAAGACCGTGACGACCGCGATCGCCGGCCGGTCGGTGGTGAAGGCGAGCAGACGGGACAGCGGCGCGGACTCATGTGGCACGGAAACGGCTACGTCGCCGATCACCGCAGGGGCGCCCGAACATGCCGCGGTGGTCGAGATCAGCAGCAAGAGTGCGAAACAGCGGGCGGTCGTGACCTTGTTCACGTCTGTCCTTCTCTCTCGAGCCATGTCTGCCTCGGAATCCGGCTCAACACTCTACAGATTCAGTTGCGTCCGAACTGGGCGAAGCCGATCAGATGGCCGCCGGGCTCCTTCACGTAGATCTCGTCGGCGCCCCACGGCGTCCGCCGGCGGGGGATGACCACTTCGATGTCGCCACCGAGGGCGGCGATTACCAGATCGAGGTTGTCTATCGTCAGGTACAGCAACGCGGTACTGCCGGAAAGCATCGATGTAGAGCCGGGAATCTTGGTCTCGATGTGGGCCAGCGTCTGATAGTGGATCTCTTGGCCGTCCTTGCGAAAGGCAAGGAAGGCGAGCCGGCCGTCGACCTCCATCGGGTTCAACGACTCCCAGCCCAAAGCCGACCAAAAAGGAATAACCGGCTCGATCTCTTCGACAGACAACAGCGGAGTCAGGCGCAGGAGGTGCGCCTGCGGCTGCGCTGCGGCAGGAGCGACACATGCCAACGTCAAGCCGACGATGAATGCACTCTTGAGCGTCATGGACCAGCGCATCGATGCCTCCTTCGGTGATCGTCAGTGCCGCCGCAATCTTCGAACCGCGTCGCGCGACAGTCTGTGTGCCGATCTTCGCCCGGATGATAGCAGCCCGGATCAGGGGCGACGAATGCCGTTGTTTCTGGTTCGCCGGCGTCTCGCCGACTTCCTCGCGCAGGGGGCGAATGGTAGCCTCGGCGGCTGAATCTCCGGCGCCATTTCGTGTGTCGCCAACCCAGGGCGCCGAACCGCCGGCCGGCGGGACAATGAAGATCGATTGCCAACGTTTGACGAAGGTGTACGACGGTGCAGCTGCAGGTCCATTGTCGGCCCTCGAAGACGTGACGTTCAGCGTCGGCGAGAGGGAGTTCGTCGCCATCGTCGGGCCGAGCGGCTGCGGCAAGACGACGCTGTTGAAGATCATCGCCGGGCTGGTCAAGCCCAGCTCGGGCAGGCTGGTAGTGAGCGAGAAGACGGGCGAGGGAAGGCCGCAAAGCGCCCTGGTCTTTCAGGATCACGGACTCTTTCCGTGGATGACCGTGCTCGACAACGTCGCCTTCGGGTTGCAGATGTACGGCCTCTCGAGGTCTCAGCGCCACGACCGGGCGCGGGCCTTCATCGACCGGGTCGGCCTGGCGCAGTTCGAGAACGCCTACCCCGATCAGCTCTCCGTCGGCATGCGCCAGCGCGTCGGTATCATTCGCGCTTTCGTCACCGATCCGCCCGTGCTTCTGATGGATGAGCCGTTCGGCGCGCTGGACTCGCAGACGCGCATCGTCTTGCAGGAGGAGCTGCTGAAGATCTGGGACGACAACCCCAAAGTGGTGATCTTCGTCACCCATGACATCGACGAGGCCATCCGCTTGAGCGACCGTATCCTGGTGATGAGCGGGCGACCCGGGCGGATTCTCGAGGAGGTGCCGATCCCGTTGCAGCGCCCGCGGGAGATCGCCAAGCGCAAGCCGGCCGCCGTGCGTGACATAAAGTGGCATATCTGGGGACTGCTCGAGGAGCAAGTCCGCGAGAGCTTGTGGGTGGCCGAATGAGTCGCGCCGCGGCACCTCCCGCACTGTCTCGCTCGTTCGAGCGCGGGGGGCCGATTCTGTCCGGCGCCGCAGCGCTGATGGTCTGGGAGCTTCTCTCGAGAAGCGGCGCGATTTCGCCGATGTTCTTTCCGCCGCCGTCGTCGATCGCCTTCGTGGTCTCCGAGATGATTTCCGGCGGCGGATTATTCGTCGACATCGGGGTCACCGTCGTTCGGGTCCTCGCGGGCTTCCTCATCGGTGCCGGCTCCGCCGTCGTTGTGGGCCTGGCAATGGGCACGTGGCCGCGCGTGGCAGCGCAGCTCGATCCCTGGGTGGCGGCATTGCACCCGACGCCCAAGATCGCCGTGCTGCCGCTGATCCTCGTCATCTTCGGCATCGGGGAGGCATCGAAGATCACCCTCGCGGCGTTGGGGGCGTTCTTCCCGATGCTCATCAACACGGTAGCCGGTGTGCGACAGATCTCGCCGATCTACTTCGAGGTGGCGCGCAGCTACGGCGCCGATCGGCGGCGCCTCTTTACCCGCGTCGTGTTGCCGGGAAGCCTGCCGCTCATCATGGCGGGGGCCCGCATCTCGATCAACGTCGCCCTCATGCTCACCATCGCGGCGGAGCTGGTGACGGCGCAACGGGGCCTGGGGCAAGTGATCTGGTTCGCCTGGCAAACGCTGCGTATTGAGGAAGTGTACGGCGGTCTCTTCGTCACCAGCTTGCTGGGAATCATCCTCAGCGCCCTGCTCGAGCGTCTCGCTCGTCGCCTGATGCCCTGGCGGGGTGCCTCTCCGGCGACGCCGAGATAGGGCGCGGCTTCATGTCCACTCCAACAGCGCCCCGCAGGCAAGGGCCGGTCATCGGAGCGTTCGTCGGGATGCTCGGCGAGGGGATCTCGCTCCCCGCCGCGCTGGTCACGGCCGCGGTGCTGACGCGGGGACTCGGTCCCGTCGCCTACGGGCGCTTTACGGTCGCCGCCACACTGGTGACGACGGTTGAATGGATCCTGGTCGCCATCTTCGCCAAGGTGGTGATCCGTTTTGTCGCCGAGGCGCGTGATTGGCGACCCGTCGCCGCGACGGCGTTCCGCGCCTACGTTTTCGCGGGGATCGGTGTAGGCGCCGCCCTGGGGTTGCTCGCCGGCCCGGTTGCGGATGTCCTGAACGACCCACCCTTGGCCGGGCATCTGCGACTCTTCGCCCTCGAGATTCCGCTCTTCACCGCGCTGATGGCGTGCCGCAACGTCCTGGTCGGCATCGGCGGCTACCGGCAGCAGGCGTTGGCGGGCGCCGCCCGTTGGCTGGGTCGGATGTTGCTGATCGTCATGTTCATCCAGTTCGGATGGGGCGTGGAGGGCGCCATCCTCGGAAGTGTCGGTGGTGTCCTCGCCGGCTTTCTGGTCGGCCAGGCGCTCGTCGGGCGGGCGACCTTCGGTCCCGCCGGGTTCCCCTATCGGCGCTTGATCCACCTGGCGGCGCCGGCATTCCTGCTGATGCTCACCGTGCGCCTGTTCGACCGGTTTGCGCTGCTGCTGCTCAACGCGCTGCGCGGCGCCGGGGCGGAGGTGGGCTACTACGGAGCGGCGCAGAACCTCTCCATGGTGGCGGGGGTCTTGGTGATTACGATCACGCCCATCTTAATCTCGACCGTGAGCTCGGCACGCGGCGCCGGCAACGACGCCTTGGCCCGCAAGATCGTCGACGCGGCGCTACGCGGGTCGCTGACCTTGCTGCCCTTCGCAGCCATCGTCTCGGGCTCATCGCAGGAGGTTTTCCGGCTGCTGTTCGGCGCCGGCTTCGTTGCCGCCGCCGAGCTAGGTGAGTGGATGGCGTTCGTATCCGTCGGTCTGGTGATCATCTCGGTCGCCACCTCGCTGCTGATCGCCCACGGCAGGCTGTGGGGCACCGTTTGGCTGACGGCGCCGTTGTTGCCGCTGTCGGTGCTCGGTCACCTCGTCCTCATCCCGCGTTACGGTGCCCTCGGCGCGGCCATCGTCACCACCGCGACGGCGTATCTCGGAGCAGCCGTGTGCGTGATCAGCGCTCAGCGACTGTGGGAAGTACCGGCGCCCATCGGCACACTGCTGCGCAGCCTCCTTCTTTCCGTCCTGGCGTTCCTTGCCGCCGCAGCGTGGCCGGCGCCGGGTGTGCTCGTAATCTTCAAGGCGGCGGTGTTGTCTGCGGCAGTCGTGGCCGCGTTTCTCTTGCTCGGGGAGCTCTCCGCCGAGGAGATCGTGGATCTACGTGCGTGGTGGAAGGCCCGTTGGGCGGTACGTTCCGGCGGTTTGTTGCGTCGCTGATCGCTTCGGCGGCTCCGACACGCGAATCGAAAGCGGAGTATCGTGTCGGCGAACAGGTTTTTGAGCGCCGCGGCCGGGCGCGATCAGCAACCGTGGGAGGATCAGCATGAATCGCCTTCACCATCGAACGTGGTTTCAGCTCGCCGCAATTTGTCTGGCCGTCGGCACGGCCGCGACCGTGTTCGGAGTGCACCCTGCGGCCGGACAGCAGGCTGCCGGTGATCTCACCGCCGCGGACTATGAGCGCGCAGAGCAATTCCTGGGCTACAACACGAACCCCCTCGTGTTGCGCGCCAACGTCACGCCCAACTGGTTGCCGGGCGATCGGTTCTGGTACCGGATAGACACGGAGCGCGGCAGCGAGTTCGTCCTCGTCGATGCCGCCGCCGGCGGCCGTGGGCCGGCCTTCGATCACGCCCGTCTGGCGCGGGCGCTCTCGGCGGCCACCGGCGAGGCTTTTGAGGCCTTCGATCTGCCGTTCTCCACCTTCGCCCTGACCGCCGACGGCGAGGCCGTACGGGTCGTCGCCGCGGGCCGGGGATGGGCCTGCAGCCTGAGCGACTACGCTTGCTCGCCCGATCGGTCGGCGCGGGACAGGGCGCCGGCAGGGGGGGGGCGTGGTGGCCGAGGTGGTGCGGGCGGCAACCGTAACGAGGTGCTCTCGCCGGCCGGTACCCGGGCAGCGTTCATCCGAGATCACAATCTCTGGGTGAGAATCGTCGCCACCGGTGACGAAATGCCGTTGACGCGGGACGGCGTGCTCGACTACGGCTACGCCACTGACAACGCGGGATGGCGCAAGAGCGATCGCCCGATCGTCTCTTGGTCGCCGGATTCCACCAAGGTCGCCACCTTTCGGCAGGATCAGCGCGGGGTGGGGGAGATGTATCTGGCAAGCACGCGGGTCGGGCACCCCGAGCTCGAGGCCTGGAAGTACCCGCTGCCCGGCGACGCCGTCATCTCGATGATCGAGCGCGTCGTCATCGACGTGGATCAGGGCACGATGGTGCGGTTCGACATGGCGCCCGATCAGCACCGCTCGTCGTTGTGCGACGACGTAGTGTGCGGCGGAAGTTGGGGCGACGTGCAGTGGAACGCCGATTCATCGTCGCTCATGTTCTTGTCGACGTCGCGTGATCACAGGCGCGAGTGGTTGCGTGAAGCTGACATCGAGACGGGCGATGTCCGCGAGGTTCTGTACGAGGAGGTCGACACGTTTTTCGAGTCCGGCAACGGTTCGGTCAACTGGAAGTACCTTCCGGCATCCGAGGAGCTCATCTGGTTTTCCGAGCGCAGTGACTGGGGCCATCTCTACCTCCACGATCTGGCCACCGGAGACATGAAGCACGCCATCACTTCCGGCGAGGGCAATGTCGCGCGCGTGCTGCGGGTCGATGAGGAGAATCGGGTGATCTATTTCCTCGGCGTGGGTATGGAGGGCGGTCGAGATCCGTATTTCATGCACCTCTATCGCGTCGGTTTCGACGGCGCCGGCCTGGCGTTGCTGACTCCCGAGGATGCCAACCACAACATTCGGTTCTCGGCCTCGGGCGACTACTTCGTCGACACGTTCTCGACGCCTGACACGCCCCCGGTGTCGGTCTTGCGAGACGCCTCGGGAGGCCATGTTGCCGACCTCGAGCAGGCCGACATCAGCCGCTTGCTGGCCACCGGCTGGCAGCCGCCGGAGCCCTTTACCGTCAAGGCACGCGACGGGGTCACGGATCTTTACGGGCTCATGTTCAAGCCCACCGACCTCGATCCGACGCGCAAGTACCCGATCATCAACAGCATCTACCCGGGGCCGCAGACCGGTAGCGTCGGCAGCCGCAATTTCTCCGCCTCCCGCGGTGATGCTCAGGCGATCGCCGAGCTCGGCTTCGTCGTGGTCAAGATCGACGGCATGGGCACGCCCTGGCGCTCGAAGTCCTTCCACGAGGCGTACTACGCCGACATGGGCGACAACACGCTGCCCGATCAGGTCACCGGCATGCAGCAGCTCGCCGAGCGGTACGACTGGATCGACATCGATCGCGCCGGGATCTACGGCCATTCCGGCGGCGGCTACGCTACCTCCGGCGCCATGCTCCACTATCCCGGCTTTTTCAAGGTCGGCGTCTCGCAGGCGGGCAACCACGACAACCGCGTCTACGAGGACGACTGGGGCGAGAAATGGCAGGGTTTGCTGACCCGCGACGCCGACGGAGAGTCCAGTTACGACACGCAGGCCAATCAGAACTTCGCTCGCAACCTCGAAGGCAAGCTGCTGCTCGCGCACGGCACCATGGACACCAATGTGCCCTTCTACAGCACGCTCCTGCTGGTGGACGCGCTGATCGCCGCCAACAAGGACTTTGATTTGATCCTCTTTCCCAATCGCGGGCATGGGTTCGGCAACGAGCCCTACATGATGCGTCGGCGATGGGACTACTTCGTCGAACATCTGCTGGGAGCGGAGCCGCCGGACGAGTATCAGATGAGGGAGCGCCGGTAGGTTCGATGCAGGCAGAGGACGACGACCGGAGACGCGCCGCGGTTGCGGTCGTCTTCGGGCTGCTGTGCTTTTCTGTCCTACGGGGGATCCGCTTTCCCAATATCTGGTCGTACAGCCACTTCCTCTTCAACTACGACTACGGATTCACCAAACGGGGCCTGATCGGGGCGGTCGTCGGGTCGGTCAGCATCCCCCGCCTGTCGAGCTACGAGCTTTTCTTTCTCTTCAGTCTGATCGTCCTTGTCGCCAACATCGTGTTGATGGCGCTGCTGGTGCGCGACTTCATCGCGTGGGGCGGGCGATTGGGGGCGGTCTCCTCGCTGCTGTTCGCCTCGAGCATGGCCGTTGTCTTCTTGGCTCACACCGTGGGTTACTTCGACCACCTCGGCCTGCTGGTGACGCTGGTTGCGCTGCGTATTCCGGGACTGCGGGGGAAGGCCCTGTTTCTGGCATTGTCGTTGCCTCCGTTGCTGTTGATCCACGAGGCCATGCTGGTCGTCTTCTTCCCCCTGATGTTCGTGTCCATGGTGCTGTCGCTGGAAAAGGCACCGGATCCGCGGGCGATGGCGGTGATCGCGGGCGTGAGCGTCCTCGCGTTGGCGAGCGTGTACCTTACGACGCGCCCGCCGCTGGGAACTCCGCAGGTCGAGGAGATGTTCCAAACCGCGCAATCGGAGGTCGACCAT
>CAYSHI010000110.1:0-4154 GCA_964430745.1 uncultured Acidobacteriota bacterium
CGTTTTGTCCTGGACGATTTTGATTGGGCGATTTTGCGCTCGTCAGAACGTTTCCGACGGATTCCGGAGAAACGGGGGAATAGACGTGTCTTTCTCCTGACGCGCCGGCGGGCAAATCGCGATGACGTGTCCAGTTTGAAGCATCTAGCGACGTTAGATGTTGAGGCTGCGACAATTCGCTCGTTCGGAGGCGTGTCGATTGTTGTGTAGCCTTATCGATCTTGATCTCGGTCTAGAATGGAGTGGTCGACCATTCCACCCTCTTTCGATGGCAGATGCACAAAATCTTAGGTTCCTTAATCGCTGGTTTCCTCGCGGCGGCCATCAACACTCTTCGCGCCAACGGCGTGCTGTCGTTTGTCTCGTCCGGTAACAACGGCTCGGGGACCCAGATGCAGTCGCCTGCCTGCGTGGCCAACAGCATCTCGATCGGCGCCGTCTACGATTCCGACGTCGGTTCGGTCAATATCTTCGGGTGTAACGACCCGACGACCGCCGCCGACCAGGTCACGTGCTTCACCAACAGCAACTCGACCACCGATCTGTTCGCGCCCGGCGCCCCGATCACGTCGGCGTGGCGCTCGGGATCGACGTCGACGTTCTACGGAACGAGCCAGGCGTCACCGCACGCTGCCGGCTGCGCGGCGAATCTTCTCCAGGCCGATCCGACCCTCGACCCGGCAACGCTCGAGACGATTCTGGAGACGACGGGGCCACTGGTGACGGACGTCACGAACGGACTGAGCTTCCCGCGCGCCGACTGTCTCGCGGCGCTTGACGCCGTGCAGTGCGTCGACCTCGACATGGACGGCGCGCCGGCGAGCGCCGGTTGTCCCGGTGGAGGCGCGGCGGATTGCGACGACGGCGATCCCGATCGGTTCCCCGGCAACCCGGAGGTGTGTGACGGGTCAGACAACGATTGTGACGGCACTGTGAACAACGCCGTCGTTCCCGGCACAGTCGGCTCGCTGCTCGTCGAACCCAGCGACCTCGCATGGGACCCGGAGACCGCCGCTACGGGCTACGACGTCGTGCGTGTGGATCTCGGCACGTTGAGGACGACCGCGGGAGATTTCGCCGCGGCGGCCGAGCAGTGTCTCGCCGATGATCGTGTCGAAACGTCGCTGCCGTACTCCGACAACCCCTCCGCGGGGCAGGGCTTCGGTTTCCTGGTTCGCGGCGCGAACTGCGGAGGCAGTGGAACCTACGACGTCGCCCCGGCGTCGCAGGTCGGCCTGCGGGATCCGGAAGTCGATGCCTCCGGGGTCGACTGTACCTCGGTCGTGTGTGGCGATGGCGCAAGAGAGCTCGCCGAGGTGTGCGACGGCGCCGATCTCGACGACGAGACCTGCGTGAGTCAGGGGTTTGACGCTGGAGACCTATCCTGCAACCCGGCGTGCGACGGATTCGACACCTCGCAGTGCACCGCCTGCGGCAACAGCGTCCGGGAAGGCACCGAGGTGTGCGACGGTGCGGACCTGAACGGAGAGACCTGCCAGGGTCAGGGATTCGATAGCGGGACTCTGGCCTGTAACGGCACGTGCGACGCGTTCGACACTTCCGGATGTTCGTTCGCGCAATGCGGCAACACGGTGTGCGAGCCGGGCGGGGGCGTGGACTGCCTGTCGTGCCAGGACGACTGCAATGGCGTTCAGAACGGCAACCCGTCGAACCGATACTGCTGCGGCGACGGCGACGGCGAAAACCCGGCCTCGTGCACCGACCCCCGCTGCACCGCCGGCGGCAACACCTGCCAGCAATAAGGGGACGTTTTCCAAGCCCCCGTTTTGGGGACAGGAATCAGGAATGGGGTCTGACCCCATTTCCATAAGCTCCGCTAGCGGCGCAGGGGTTGCGGTTTCAGGTAAGTCAGTGTGCGCCACAACCACTCGAACGGCCCGAAGCGGAATGTCCGCAGCCAGATTGGAGAGATCGTGAGCTGCAAGGCCCATATGGCGATCACGATGCCGACTTGCCCGACTCGCTCGACACGCCCGAACAGCCCGAACCCATGGCCGTAAAACAGTGTGGTGCACAGGATCGTTTGCAGCAGGTAGTTGCTCAGGGCCGTCTGCCCCACGGCCGCCAGCGCCCTCGTCAATCTCGGCAATACACCGCGTCGGCAGACGAGCATCACCGCACCGACCCAGCCCGCACTGATCAGCAAGCTGCCCCAGTGATTGAACTGCCAACCGAAAAAGTGCGAGTAGCGCACATCCCAATTCGCCGCGAAGTCCAGCGAGACGCCGAACAGGATAACGGGAGCTCCCAGCACGAAACCCGTCACGACCATCCACCAGTACGTGGCCGATGAGCGCTTGGCGCTGAAGAAGCCGAGCTTGTACAGCGCCATGCCGATGAGCATCAGGCCCCCGGCACGCCAGAAACCCCAGATGAGAAACACGAACGTCTGAAACTCCAGCGCCGCGGGCACGCGATGCTCCATCTGCTCGAGCCACCCGCCGCGGTAAATGCCGAGCTCGCGCGCGACCTCGTCGGGCGGTGGCTGCCAATCGGCCGCCAACGCGTTCTGCGCTTCTTCAGGCCAGAGCTGCATCGACCAGCCGAACAATCCGAACAGGATGGTGATCATCAACAGCGACAGCAGGCCCAGGACGATCAGCCACCGTGGCGACAGTTTGCGGAACAGGTAGACCACCAGTCCACACATGCCGTAGACGTAGAGGATGTCTCCCATCCACAGCAGATGGGCATGCAGCAGGCCGAACACGATCAGCCACAGCATCCGTCGATAATGAATGCCGGCCGCGCTCACCCCTCTCGATTGCGCGCGTTCGGCCATCAACACGATTCCCGCGCCGAACAGCATCGAGAAGATCGTCATGAACTTCTGATCGGCAAAAAGACGCCCGAACAGCCACACCAGATAATTGGCGCCGCCGAGATCGCCGTACGCGGTGGGATTGAAATACGCGGCCTCGATCATGGAGAACATCTGGATGTTCATGATCAAGATACCCAGTAACGCGAAGCCGCGGAGCACGTCGATCGCAACGATGCGCTCACTTTGGTTCAGAGGCGCAGGCTGTGACACCATTCACGGCCCTCCCGGTAACTTGCCCTCGACGCGAACCAGCTCCTCGAAGTCGCGGTGCTTGCCCTCGGCACCGAAGGTCACCTCCAGAACACGCCGGGCGTCATTGCGATCCCCCTGTCGGCGGCATTGTACGGGGCAGCCACGCGGCGTGGCGGGATCCGTGGCTGCGCGACGAGCTCGAGGCCCGGCGCCGGGGGAGCTGAGAGCCCGCCCGAGCTAGGCGCTGAGCGATAACTCGCGCATGCGGGTCACACTCGCCGCCGGGACGGGCTTGCTGATCAGGTAGCCCTGAATCTCGTCGCAGCCCTCGGAGCGAAGAAAGCGCATTTGCTCGGCCGTCTCCACGCCCTCGGCGGTGACGCGCATGCCGGAGGCGTGCGCCATGGCAATGATCATCGACGCCAGCGCGCGGTCGTTGGCGTCGCCCGGGAGGTCGCGGACGAACGAGCGGTCGATCTTGAGCTTGTCCACCGAGAAACGTTTCAGGTAGCTGAGTGAGCAGTAGCCCGTCCCGAAGTCGTCGATGGTGATCTGCACACCCATCTTGCCCAGAACTTCCAGGGCACTGCCGTGCGCAGTCGAGTGTTGCGCCATCACGCTCTCGGTCAGCTCGAGAGACAGGCCCTCGGGAGGCATGCCGGTCTCCTCGAGGATACGCTCGACTCGCCCGGCAAACTCGCGACGGCGAAGCTGCCGCGCCGAAACGTTCACGGCGACGCGAGGCCGCGTGGGCCACACCCTTGCCCACGACGTCGCCTCGCGGCAAGCGGTGCGCAGGACCCATTCACCGATCCGGTCGATCAAGCCCGACTCCTCGGCAATCGCGATGAAGGTCGCGGGCGGGACACGACCCAGGGTCGGATGCTGCCAGCGGCACAGCGCCTCGACGCCGACCAGCTCTCCGGAGTGCAGGTCGATCTGCGGCTGGTACAGCACGTAGAGCTGATCGCGCTCCAGGGCACGACGAAGCTCCGTCTCCAGGGCTACTCTCCGTCGAACGTGGGTGCTCATCTCCTGGGCGTACATCTGGTAGTTGTTCCGCCCGATCTCCTTGGCGCGGTACATGGCGATGTCGGCCTTGCGGGTCAGCGACTCC
>CAYSHI010000111.1:0-19630 GCA_964430745.1 uncultured Acidobacteriota bacterium
CGATCACGGTCCCGTCCACCCACTTGATCACCGCCACCGGCTCACCGGAAAACCGTGGTGGCAAGGGCCTGATCGACATCGAGACCACCCCACGCAACGGCCCGGTGGTGGCGCAGAAGCTCGTCGATGAAGAAGGCGAGGTGATGATCATCACCTCGGCCGGCAAGCTCATGCGCACGGGCGTGAAGGGTATCAAGGTGCAAGGCCGGAATACCCAGGGCGTGAGGGTCATCGACGCCGGCGCTGAGGAGCAGGTGGTGGCTGTGGCTCGCCTCCGCGAGATCGCAACGTAGGAGGCGCTGAGGGGGGCGGCTACTGCGTTGCGCTTGGTCGGGCTTCCTTCGTCGTACGGGTGTACGACTCGGTCGCCCTCTCTGCGCGCGCCTTGTAGACGTCCCCCTCAGCGCCTCCTACGGCTTTGGCGCCAGGCTGGGGATTGTTCCGGCTACACGGTCCCACGGGTGTACGGGTGTCTCCGAGATCACCCTCGCGTGGGGCTACTCGGGGACTTCTAGTTTTGCGAACTTGGCTAGTACGTTCTTGGTGCCGGCTTTGTCGAAGCGGATCTCGAGCTTGAGCTTGTCGCCGGAGCCGGTGGTTTCGGTGATCGTGCCGGGGCCGAACATGGGATGAAGCACGATGGCTCCTTCGTCCAGGTCCTTTTCGCTTGCAGGTCGGGTCGGGCCGGAGAGCTGCGCCGCCGCGGCCGGAGCTCGTCTCTTACGGCTGTGAGCGCCGCGCGGTGTCGAGGTACGGTGTGTATGCGACGCGCCCCGGCGCGAGCGTTGCCGCTGCCCGGTGCGGCCGCCGAGGCCGCTGAAAGCACTCGGTGCGTAATCCTTGGACCCGACGGCCCGTGGGCTGAGGTAGTCGCGCACGACGATGTGGCGCGGATCGATCTCTCCGATGAAACGAGACGGTTCCTGCCAACGCTCGCGACCGTTGATCCGGCGGCTACGAGCGGCGCTCATCAGCAGGCGATGGCGTGCACGCGTCATGCCGACGTAGCAAAGTCGGCGCTCCTCTTCGACGTCCCCCTCGGCGATGGAGGTCGCGTGCGGGAACAGCTGCTCCTCCATGCCGACGAGAAAGACAACACTGAACTCGAGGCCCTTGGCGGCGTGCACCGTCATCAGCCGGACGCCCTCGGCGCCGGCACGATCGGTGTCGGCGTCGGCAAGAAGCGCCAGGCGATCGAGAAAACCGCGCAGGTCGTCGAGGCCGTCGCCCGTGGCACTTGCCGATGACTCATCGATCTCTGCAATGTCGGCGGCGATCTCGACGGCTGCGCCGACCAGCTCTCCGAGGTTGGCGAGGCGATCCTCGGTGTTGTCCTCGCGCTCGAGGAAGGCGGCGTAGCCCGTGCGCTCGATGGTGGCGCGAATCAACTCGGCCACCGAAGCGGTAGCGGCGGTTTCGCGCAGGCTCGCCAACAATCGCCCGAAGGCGAGCAGACGCTCGGAAACAGCGGGCGAGAGACCCGCCTCGGCGAAGGCGCGCGGCGGATCCTCTGCGCCGACCAGCAGCCGCAGCGAGGCGGAGGCACCACGCTCCTCGGCAACGGCGCCCAAGGCGGCCAAGGTCTTCGGCCCGATGCCGCGTGACGGCGACGCGATGGCGCGATCGAGGGCGACGTCGTCGTCGCGCACGAGAAGCTGAAGGTAGGAGAGAATGTCGCGAACTTCTCGACGGGCGAAGAAGCGCTGGCCGCCGACGATGCGGTGCGGAATGCGACGACCGATGAAGATCTCTTCGAGCTGACGCGACTGGGCGTTGGTGCGGTAGAGGACGGCGGTATCGGAAAGCGGTGGTCCGGCGTCGTCGGCATCGATCTCCGCGAGCTTTCCGGCCACCCACTCCGCCTCTTCGCGGTCCGTTGCACACTGCACGAAGGTCGGCGGATCCCCCTCTTTGTCGTTGGTCCAGAGGCTCTTGCCGAGCCGCTGCCGGTTAACGGCGACCAACGACCCGGCGGCGGAGAGAATCGGCTGCGTCGAGCGGTAGTTTTGCTCCAGCCGGACTACGGCGGCGCCGGGGAAATCCTTCTGGAAGTCGAGGACGTTGTTGAGGTCGGCGCCGCGCCAACGATAGATGGCCTGGTCTTCGTCCCCGACCACCAGAAGCTCGGTGCCTTCGGCGAGCAGCGTCTGGATGAGCCGGTACTGCAAACGGTTGGTGTCCTGGTACTCATCGATCAGAAGCTGGTCGAAGCGCGCGGCGGTGCGTTTTTTCAGCTCCGCGTCGTGCGACAGCAAACGGAGCGGCAACACCAGAAGGTCGTCGAAATCCACCGCGCCGGCGGCCCGCATCGCCGCGCGGTATTGCTTCCACACGCGTCCTGCCAGGCGGGACTCCCAGCTATGATTTTCCGCGTCCCACGAGGCCGGGTCCTCGAGTCGACTGACGGCGTTGCTGCAACGCCCCAGCATGCGTCCCGGATCGTAGTCGCGAGGACTGATCCGGAGCTCGGCCTGACAACGACGCCACACGGTCAACGATGCGTCGCGGTTGTAGACCGGAAAGCCGGGTGGGGGGAGCCAGCTCGCGTCGCCGTCGGTCGACACGTGGCCGACGCCCGAGGCCGCTGCCCGCGCCCTGTCCACAGCCCACTCGCGCAGGAGCCGCAGGCCCAGCGAGTGGAAAGTCGACAGCCACACTTCGCTGCTGTTGCGACCGATCAAGCGCCGGACCCTGCCGCGCATCTCGGCGGCCGCCTTGTTGGTGAAGGTGACCGCGCAGATCCGCGACGGTGCCACGCCCTGGGTGGTGATCAGCCAGGCGATGCGATGGGTCAGCACGCGTGTCTTGCCGGACCCGGCGCCGGCGAGCACCAGGCAATGGCCGCCGTGATGACTGACCGCCTCGAGTTGCGCGGGATTGAGGTCGTCGAGAAAGGTGGTTTGTGAAGCGGAGGCCGTCCCGGCAGAGTTCGCCAGTAACTCGTCCGGATGCACCTCGTCCGGCGGACGCTCGGAGTCGTCGGGTGGGCCGAAAAGAGACATTGGTTGCGGGTCGGTCACCCGCTTACTCTACCGTGACGCTCTTGGCCAGGTTCCGGGGCTGGTCGACGTCGCAGCCGCGTTGGACAGCGATGTGGTACGCAAGCTGCTGCAAGGGGATCGAGGCGACGATCGGTGTCAGCTCGGGAGCGCAGCGCGGTACCACGATCACCGCGTCGGCGATCTCCGCCAAGCGGTCATCGCCCTCGGTGACGAGACCGATGAGATACGCCTGCCGTGCGCGTGCTTCCTGCAGGTTGGAGAACATCTTTTCGTACCACGGTCCCGCCGGCGCTACACCGAGCACCGGTAGATGCTGCTCGATGAGAGCGATCGGTCCGTGTTTCATCTCGCCCGCAGGATACCCCTCGGCATGGATGTAGGAGATCTCCTTGAGCTTCAATGCCCCTTCCAGCGCGATCGGATACAAGAGCCCACGGCCGAGGTAGAGAAAATTGTGTCGATCGGACAGCTCGCGGGCCAAGGGCACGAGGTAGGTCTCGTTACGCAGCACGCGCTCGATGGCCTTGGGTATCCGTGCCAGATCCTCCACGCGAGTCCGGATCTCGTCGTGCGTCAGGGTCCCGCGCAATTGCGCCAACCGCAGGGCCAGCAGGTAGAGGCAGGAGAGCTGTGTCGTGAAGGCCTTGGTCGAAGCAACGCCTATCTCGGGACCGGCATGCGTGTGGATGACGCCGTCGGCGAGTCGCGTCGCCATCGAACCGACGACGTTGCAGATGGTCCACAGAGTTGCGCCCTTGTCCTTTGCCTCGCGCATGGCGGCGAGCGTGTCGGCGGTCTCGCCGGACTGGGTGATCGACAGCGCCACCGCTCCCTCCGGGACCAACGGGTCGCGGTAGCGGAACTCGCTTCCGTAAGCGACTTCGACCGGTAGCCGGGCGAGGCTCTCGATCCAGAACCTTCCCACCAGGCCCGCGTGCCAGGAGGTCCCGCAGGCGAGCACGAAGAGCTTCGAGATCCCCCGCGCCGTGTCTTCATCGAGCGGGCGGTCGCCAATCTGCAACTCCGGCAGATCAACCGCGCCGGCTGAGCGCTCGAGACGTCCCACTAAGGTGTCCCGCACCGCCTCAGGCTGCTCGTAAATCTCCTTGAGCATGAAGTGCCGGTAGCCGCCTTTTTGAGCCGTCACCGGGTCCCAGGAGATCCGCTGCGGCTCTACCTCGACGGTGTTGCCTTGGAGGTCGGTCACGCGAACCGCCTCCGGCGTGACCACGGCGATTTGCCCGTCGTCCAGAAAAATGACGTCGCGCGAGTGCGCGAGGATCGGCGTGACGTCCGAGGCGACAAACTGTTGACCCTCGCCGAGCCCGATGATCAGCGGAGGTCCTTGCCGCGCGGCGACGATCTTCTGCGGATCTTCGACGGCCATGGCGGCAATGGCGTAGATGCCGTCGAGCTCGCGGAGCGTCTCTCGGACGGCGGCCTCCAGGGCGCCGTCGAAATGATGCGAGATGAGGTGGACGATGGTCTCGGTATCGGTATCGGTAACGAACGTGTGTCCCGCCCCGCTCAATTGCTCACGCAGCGACAGATAGTTCTCGATGATGCCGTTGTGGACGACGACGATCTTTCCGGCGGTGTCTCGATGCGGGTGTGCGTTTTCCTCGTTGGGTGCACCGTGGGTTGCCCAGCGCGTGTGCCCGACGCCGAACGAGCCCGCCAGAGGGTGTTCCGACAGCACGGACTCGAGGTTCACGAGCTTGCCGGCCGCTCGGCGAACGTCGAGTGCTCCCCCGCCGTTGACCACGGCGATGCCGGCCGAGTCGTAGCCTCGGTATTCGAGTTGCTTGAGTCCGGCCAGGAGAATCGGTACCGCGGGCTCGGTGCCCACGTAACCGATGATTCCGCACATCAGCGCTCAGTCTTTCTCGGCCCAGCCCAATTTGTTGACTTGCCGGCCACGCGCGAGGCCGAGAGCGCGATCCGGAACGTCTTCCGTGATCGTCGAGCCGGCGCCGACGTATGCGTTCTTCCCCACGCGCACAGGCGCCACCAGCGCCGTGTTGCTGCCGATGAAGGCGCCGTCGTCGATCACCGTCTCGTACTTCTTGGCGCCGTCGTAGTTGCAGGTAATCGTGCCGGCGCCGATGTTCACATTGTTGCCGATGCGAGCATTGCCAAGATAGCTCAAATGACTTGCCTTGCTGTTGTCACCCAGACGGGTCGCCTTGGTCTCGACGAAGTTGCCCACCTTGGCGCCCGCTCCGATGTCGGAGCCCGGGCGCAGACGGGCGTAAGGGCCGAGATTGGCGTCGTCGCCGACGGAGCTGTCCTCGATGATCGAGCCGTCGAAGACGTTGACGCCGTCGCCGACCCTGCTGTTCGAGATGCGCACACTCGAACGGACCTCGCAGCCCTCGCCGATGCGGGTATCGCCCTCGAGGGTGACGCCTGGATGCAGCGTCGTGTCCGCACCGACCTCGACGTCGACGTCGACGTAGGTGGCTTGGGGGTCCCGTACCGTCACGCCGCCGGCCATCAGGTCGCGGAGCTTGCGCCGTCGGAGAAGGCCTTCTGCCCGCGCCAGTTCGGCGCGGGAATTGACCCCGTACAGCTCTTCCGCGTCGCCGTAGGAGACGCCGCGCACGACGGCTCCGTCGTCGGCCAGCAGCTTGAAGACCTGCGTCAGGTAACGCTCGGATTGAGCGTTGTCGGTGTCGACGCGAGGCAGGGCGCCGCGCAGCGAGCTCAGGTCGAAGCAACAGACCCCGCCGTTGACCTCCGTCAGGGTGCTCGCCTCGTCGCCCGCGTCGGCTTCTTCGACAATACCCTGGAGGTTTCCCTCTCCGTCGCGAAGCAGCCGACCGCTGCCCGAGGGATCGATGGGCTCTACCGCCAGCACAGTCGCGGCGGCCCCCACGGACTCCTTCACCAGAAAGGCCAGCGTCGAGGTTCGCACCCCCGGGCAGTCGCCGTTGACGACCAGCAACGTGCCGTCGACATCGCCGAGCGCATCGACCCCGGCAGCAACGGCGTCTGCCGTTCCCGTGGGCTCCGCCTGAAAGGCGAGCTCTGCATGACAGTCTTGCAGCGCTGCCTGCATCTGCTCGTCAGCGGCAGCGACGACGATCTTCAGCGATGTGGGCTCGAGGGCGGCCACCGCGCGCACGACATGCTCGATGAGAGGAACACCGGCGCACACGTGCAAGAGTTTCGGCTTCCGGGAGCACATTCGTGTTCCTTCGCCGGCAGCGAGGATCAGCGCGTGCACGGGAGTCATTGTTCGGGAGCCGGCGAGGTCACGCCTGTTCTTCCGCCTCTTCCTCCGGCGGTGCGGTCATCTCGCGAAACACGGGGTTTCCGTGGAGCGCGGCGAGGTCGGGATCGTTTCGCGCATACACCCGATTGACGTGGTTGCCCTCGATCGCCGCCGCCAGCATTTCCAACGCCGCGTCCTCGTTTTCGGAAAGGGCCAGGCAAACGGCGCGCAGATACGAGATGCGCTCGTCGCCGGGGGCCTTCTTGGCGGCTGATTCGAACGCCTCGAGCGCGGCCTCGAGCTCACCGTCGTTCATCAAGACTACGCCGTGGTTGTACATGTCATCGGCCGTCTTGAGAGAGGGTTGCTGAACCTCGCCGATCTGCGTCGCTGCAAGGTATTGTCGCGCGCGCATCACGAGGCCGAGATCGTTCGGTGGGGACGCGATAATAGCCTCGAAATCCTTGGCGGCTTGCGCGTGCTTACCCCCGAGCAGCTTGGTTATGCCCGATTCGAATTTCTTCAACGCGGCTGCCACGGCCTTATCGGAGCGAGAGTCCTCGCGCCGGGCCTTCTCGGCCTCCGCTGCCTCACGCGTCTGCGCGAGCCTTTCGGATCGTTCCTCTTCGGTCTCTTTGTACACTTCGATTCGTCGCTGCAATTTGTGGATGCTCTCGATCGGTGAAGTGCTCGGATCTTTCGGAGCGGGTAGCTCCTCGTACTCTACAACGGGCTCGGGCTCAGGGTGGTCTACCGCTTCGGCGAGCAGCTCCTGTTTCTTGAGCCCCATCCGGCGAATCTTCGACTCCATCGCCTTCGTGGTGACACCGAAGTGCTCGGCGAGGTCGCCGTACGTATGCGTCAGAAAGTTCTGACGTATGTGTTCTTCTTCTTCCTCGGTCCAGTTTTTGGCCATGAGCTCCCGAGATCGAAACGGTGGAGGCAGCCGGGGCGACATGAACAGCGGATTTTTGAAAGAGCGGCTCATTATATGAGCGCATTGCCCGCCGCCACAAGGCTGGGCACGTCCGTGCACCCGCCAAAGGCGTTTTCGCGGGGCAGCGAGTAAGATCACGGAAGTCCACCCGGCGACGCGCGAGATCAGCTTCCGAATGACCCATAGACGAAAATTCCTTCTTACCGTCGTCGCCGCGATCGCCCTGCTCGCGACGATCGCGGTCGTGCGAGTGGCCTCTCACGCGCCCCTGGAGGTTGTTGCTTTCGAAGCCGCGCGCGGCGAGCTCGGCTTCGCCTGGCGAGGCGCCATTCACGCGCACACGACGGTCTCCGATGGAGCAGCCGACATCGGGGTGGTCGTGGAGGCTGCTGCCGCCGCCGGTGTCGATTTCCTGATCGTCTCGGACCACAACCCGTTCTTCGGCGAGCGGCCTCGAACCGGTTGGTACGGCGACGTCCTGCTCGTTGTCGGTGAGGAGATCTCGACGGAACAGGGGCACGTTCTCGCTCTGGGCATTCCCGGCCATCGATATCGATTCGGGCCGACGGCCCGTCAGGCTCTCGCCGACGTTCGCGACGAAGGAGGGTGGGCGCTGGTCGCTCACCCCTACCACGCGAGGCAGGCCTGGTCGGGCGGCTGGGGAGGCACCGATGGAATCGAGGTTACGAACCTCGCCGCAGCGTGGTCGCGGCAGAACACGTTGTCCGCCGCGATGACGGTGGCCGCATCCGTCATCGATCCCGCCTACGCCGCCGCCCGGTTGCTGGCGCACCCGTGGCCCGCGTTGGAGAAGTGGGATGAGCTGACGATGCTCGACTCCGGGCCGCGGACGATCGCGCGCCCGCGGGTGGGTATCGCGTCGGCCGACGCCCATGGCCCGGTGGTGGGTCCCATCCCCGGCTACGCTGACACGCTTTCGGCCACCAGCACGCTGGTGTGGATTGACCGATCCCCCGCCGAGGCGCGCGGTGGCGATGCCCGCAGCGTGGAGACGGAGCTCCTCCGGGCGCTCCGTGCCGGACGGGCGGCCGTCGAGGTGAGCGCGATCGGCGACGCCCGATCGTTCAGCTTCGTTGCCACGTCGTCGACCGAGACGGCCGAGATGGGAGGTTTCGCCGCCTGGGAAGTGGGCCCGTGGCGGCTGAAGGCCTCCCTGGCGCCGCTCGAGGGCGAGCTCGTCCTGCGTCGCGACGGGCAACCGGTGAAGCGGACCAGCGGCTCGTCGCTCGAGGAAGAAGTCGATCAGCCAGGGACCTATCGGGTCGAGGTCTACAGGCCGGATGTTGCCGGCTCGCGCGATGCCGGCCCGCCATGGCTCGTTAGCAACCCCATCTACGTGTGGCCGGCCGCCGCTCGTGCCGCCGCCAGGGTGCGCCCGACGCCGCCGTTGCCGGCTCCGCCGCTGTCGCGTGATCTTCTTGCCGTCTCCGCCTTCGAGGACAACCACCGCGGTGTGGTACGCAACATCGTCGAGGGAACGCCCGACGGAATCACCTGGGCCTTTGCCCTCGAACAAGAGAGCGCGCGCGAAGCCTTTGCCGCCATGGCGTGGCGACCCGCGGAACCCATGGACTGGTCTGCCGCGGACGGTGTTGTTGTCGGCCTGCGATCGTCGTCGGCCGTCCGCGTCAACCTCGAGGTGCGCGCCGACAACGAGAACGGCGAGACCGAGGCGTGGGTCTACTCCCTGAAGGCGACTCCCGAGGGTCTCGCGACGGCGATCCCCTGGAACCGGTTCCGTCCTCCGCCGACCGAGGATCTCAGTTACGAGGAGAATGCCGAGCCTCGGCGTCCCGTCGGGGGCGACCTCAGGCGCGTCCACGGCGTGTTTCTCATCGTGACGCCGACATTGCTGGCCCCCGGAGAGGGCGCGGTCGTGACGCTGGAGGTGCTCGGTCTGTACGGCCGCCCCTGAGGCGGGCTTCGGCCTCAGCGAGAGGGAAGGGCCTCCCAGGCGCTGCGAAAGGCCTCGTCGCGTAGGAGATGCTCGATTACCTCGACCGATCCGTCGATACCCTGCAGCACCGCGGTCTTGATCCACGGGTCCGTGGAGAGGGCCCTGACGCCCGCTGCCCCCGCTTCGCCGAGATCGCCGGAGGCCAGTAGGGCCTCGGCGAGCGTCAGCCAGCTCCACCCATCGTCCTCGTCGAGCGCGGTCGCCGACAGCGCCTCCTCCACGGCTCGATTCAGCAGTGAGGCACGCTCGCCTCGGTTGCTCGCCGCAGCTTCGAGCAAGCTTCGGGACCTCTCGGCCGCGAGCATCGCGTGGCGAATGTCGAGCAGCCGCTGGAGCTCGCGGATCGGGGCCTCATGGTCGTCCACTCGCAGATCGATGTAACGGTCGTCGAAGCCACCGTAGCCCGCTCCCTCGCGGACGACGAGCAAGGCGGCGGACTGGCGGCCGCGAATGTCACCACCTGCGGTTTGGCCGGCCGCGAGCGCGGCTACCAGCCTGGTCGCCAGGTCGCCGGAGCTCGTTTCGAAGGCCTCGGACATCGCCGCGATCACCTCCGGGCCGGCGAGCAGGTTTCCTTGGGCGGTGTAGCCCTCGCCGCTGTGTGCGCCGGCCCATGGCAGGCATCCATCGCCGGTGAAGCTGGCGACGCTTCCGGCCGCGCCGACGATTCCCAACTGCCGGACATCGCGATCTCCATCGTCGGCAAGCAAGCGTTCGATGGTCGCCTGCGGGTCCGTTCCGCGGCGCAGCATTTCGAGTCCACGGGGCCCGAACGTGGTGTTGGCGTACGACTGCGTCGCGATGGCACCGACGCCCGCGGCCGCGAACGGCACGACGCGGCCCACGGCGAAGAACTTCGACTGCACGGCGACGCCCAGATCGCCCGTTTCGGGATCGAAGGCGGCGATCGAGAACGTCGCCACGACCTCTTCGACGGGTCGTTGCCCGCCCTGTGCCGGCGCCGATGCCGGCAGCGACGCACACGCCAACACCGATGCGAGCGCCACGAGCCATCGGAGGCTCCGGAGCACGGTGCACGTTCGCGGCGAGTTGCGCGTTCGTCGCATGGTGGCGTCACCTCGCGGCGGGAGGTGCTCTCAGACGGAGCAGGCGCGGGTTCGGAACGGCTCATGTGCCCGCGGGAGCGAAGCGGACGGAGCTGCTCGTGGATTTACGGTAGCGGGGCTGGAGTGTACCATCGCCGCCCCATGGGGACCCTTATCGCACTCGAAGGTATCGACGGCTCCGGGAAGTCGACGCAGGCCCGTCGGCTTTGTGAGCGACTCGAAGCGGCCGGTCGCCCGGCAGTTGTCTTCAGGGAGCCGGGAGATAGCGAGTTCGGCGACCGGCTACGAGAGATCTTCCGTGGGGTCCGCGACGTGGAACCGGAAGAGGAGATGCGCCTGTTCGTCGAGGACCGTCGCATCGACGTGCGCAACAACATCCTTCCCTCGCTCGAGGACGGCAAAGTCGTCGTGATGGACCGCTATTACTTTTCCACCATGGCGTATCAGGGCGCGCTCGGCATCGACCCGGAGCAGATCCGCACCACCAACGAGAGCTTCGCTCCCCGGCCCGACCTCACGCTGATCCTCGACCTGCCCGCCGAGCGTGGCGCCGAGCGAATTCGAGCGTCGCGCGGCGCGCAGGATTCATTCGAAGGCGTGGATTATCTGCGTCGCGTGCGCGCCCTGTTTCTCTCGTTCGTTGCCGACGACGTGGAACGGATCGAAGCCTCCGTGGACCCTGAGGAGGTCGAGGCGTCGATCTGGCGGCGCGTCGAGACTCTCGTGCGGAACCGAGAAAGCGTCGGCTGACGGGCCGTCAGCTCATCCGCACTTCGTCGAACATCTCGGAGAGATCCGCCGTCGGCTTGCCTGCCGCGTCGGCGATCTCGCGACGATGGGGGGGCTCCGCCCGATAGTTCTCGATGCGCGTCTCGATACGGTCGGCGAAGCTGCTCGTCGAGCGGTTATCGAGGAACACGCCGGCGGGAATCTCGGCGCCCCATTCGTGTGCTCGAGCCATGAAGGCGCTGGCCTTGGCGCTCAGCACCGCGTCGTCGGCGCCTTCCGGCACCACGGGGTCGTAGTCGGTGTCGTCGAGCCAGTAGATGCGCGGCTGTCCGCTTACCAGGTCCTTGCCGGCATACCAGTCTTTGGTATGCAGATTGTTGTATGTCGGACAGGGCTGCAGGATGTCGAGAAACGACAAGCCGCGGTGCTCGATCGCTGCGACGATGAGGTCGGTGACCTTCTTGACGTTGTAGGAGTAGCCGCGACCAATCCAGGTGAAGCCCACCGACATCGCCATCATGAGCGGGTTGAGCTGACCCTGGATGTTGGGCCCCGGCAAGCTCTTCGTTTGCAGGCCGAGCGCCAGCGTCGGCGCGGCCTGACCCTTGGTGAGCCCGTACACCGCGTTGTTGAAGAGGATGTACGTCATGTCAAGGTTACGGCGTCCCGCATTGACGAAGTGGCCGGCGCCGATGCCGAGCCCGTCGCCGTCGCCGCCGACGCCCACAACCGTCATCTCGGGGTTGGCCAGCTTGATGCCCTGTGCAAACGGCAACAGGCGTCCGTGCAACGTGTGCACGCCGTAGACCGGAAAGTAGTAGGGCGCCTTGCCGGAGCAGCCGATGCCGCCCACGACAGCGACCTTGTGCGCTTCCAGGCCGAGGCGGGCGAAGGCCTGCTGCACGGAGTTGAGGATTCCGAAGTCGCCGCATCCCGGACACCAGTCGTTGGGGAAGGGAACCTGGAAGTCCTTCGCGGTGAGCTTGCGTTCTTCGGTGGCGGTGGTCATGGCTTCATTGTAGACGGTGCCGCCCGTTGCCGGGCGTCACGCGATCACTCGTTGGGGTTGCGGATGACGAGCTTCTCTTCGTCAGTGCCGGCATGGATGGCGGTGAAGGCCTCGTACAATTCGCGACCGGAGAACGGGCGGCCGTTGTACTTGACCACAAGGTGGTCGCAAGTAACCCCCGTGTGCTGACGCAAGACCTGCGCGAGCTGTCCGGAGAAGTTCGCCTCGACGGCCACAAGCGGCTTTGCCGACGCAAACAGCTCGGCCAGCTCGGTCTTGGGGAACGGGCTCATGATGCGTACCTGTACGAGACGGGCGCTGACGCCGTCGTCCGCGAGGCGCTCGATGGCCTCCAAGATGCCGCCCTTGTTGGATCCCCAGCTCAGGATGGTGAACTCCGCCTCCGGATCGCCGTAGACACGCAACTTCTCGTCGACCGGGATCTCACGGGCGGCGGTTTCCATCTTGCGCATGCGCTTTTCCATCTGCGCCTCGCGCACCACCGGATCCTCGGTGACACGGCCGAAGGGCGTGTGCTCGCCGCCCGTGAGCCAGTGCATGCCGCCCGGTGTGCCGTGCAACGGCCGAGGCGAGATACCGGATTCCGTTACCGCGAAGCGCGGGAACACCTCGGTGTCGGGATCGGGCGTGACGATCTCGCCTCGTTCGATGGTGATCTTCTGGACGTCGTAGGGCGGCACGGTCATCGTCTTGCTCGACAGGGACTTGTCGAGGATGTGCACGACGACCATCTGGTATCGATCGGCGTAGTTGAACGCGTCGGCGGCGTCGAAGAAGGCATCGTCCAGATCGCTCGATGCCATCACGATGCGCGGGAACTCGCCGTGGCCGCAATTGAGGGCGAACCACAGGTCGCCCTGTTCGGTACGGGTCGGCAGGCCGGTCGACGGCCCACCGCGTTGGTACAACGTCACCACCAGGGGAACTTCGTTGTTGGCGGCCCAGCCCAAGCCCTCGGCCATGAGGGCGAAGCCCGGACCGGAGGTCGCCGTGGCGCTGCGAGCGCCGGTGAGCGCGGCGCCGGCCGCCATGCAAACGGCCGAAATTTCGTCCTCGGTCTGGACGACGAGAACGCTGCCCCGGTCGCCGTTCGTGGTCGGGAAAGTCTCGTGCGCTTCGAGATACACGCTCTCGTCCGTGGCGGGGCTGATCGGATAGTAGCTCTGGAAGGTCATGCCGCCGGCGATCTTGCCCATCGCGACGGCCTGGTTGCCGTTGAGCAGAATGCACGGCTTCTTCGAATCGCCCGGCTCGAGTCTGTAGGCAAAATCCGACGTGTCGTAGGCATCACGCACGAACTCGTAAGCCAGATCGACAGCCGCGATGTTGAGGTCGATGATCTTCTGCTTGCCCGGCCAGGTCTTCTCGAGCGCGGCGTACACGTACTTGCGCTGGTATTCGACCAGTGCCAGCGACATCGCGACGGCCAGTGTGTTCATGGTGCGCCCGGCCAATGCCTGCGGGACGCCCAGGTTGTCCGCCAGGAGCTGGACGACCTGCTCGTAGTCGGCCTCGTAGGTCTGCACCCCGCGCCGTCGCGCGTCCTCGAGCAAGCCCGACATCGTGGCGGGAAGGTCGCGCTCCTCCAGATACGCCGTGAGGTCAGCCTTGGCGCGCGGATCCAGGTAGGTGACGCCTTCGACCGTGGCCTCGACGTCCTTGGCGGCGTAGAACAACGCCCCGCCCTCGATCACCGAGGTTGCATGACGCGAGAGGGATTCGGTCTCGAACGTCGTCAGGAGCTGCGGTCGGTCGCGGTGGATGTGCACCGGGCGCTTGGCGACACGCACGTCGAAGTAGCTGTGTCGCCCCATGATGTTGGAGTAGTATTCGCGGCGTCCGAATACGTTGAGGCCGCCGATAGCACAGGCCCGCTGGAATATGCCGGCGGCCGTGTCGACGCCGCTTCCTTGCGGGCCGCCGACGCGCCAGGCCAGATCGTCTCTTGTATTGGTCACCGTTTTCTCTGCGACTTGTAACGCCGGACAGCCGTGCGACGGAGCCGGCGAAGCATTGGAATATGCGCAGCCCTGACCCGAGAGGAAATGTGAGGAGAGTTTTCCCGCCCCGCTGACGCGGGGCTTCTGGAGAGCGGGGAGAACATGTGGGAGCCCGCCAACTGGGCCTAGAAACAAAAGAATACGGCGTTCAGCGGCCCTTGGCTAGCACTCCCGCGGGGGTCTCCGCGGGACCGTCCATCAATCTCTCGGCCGCAGCAGGTGTTCAACGGAGTCGACGCTCGCCAGATGGCCCTTGCCGAGGGTCAAACCCCCGTCGATCGGCAGCATCACACCGGTGATATAGGAGGCCGCTTCGCTCACCAGAAACGTCGCCACGTCCGCCACTTCGCGCTCCTGGCCGAAGCGACCCATCGGCAGCTTGTCGATGATCGAGGCGCGCGCCGCATCGCTATCCCACAGCCGGCTGCCGGCGCCGTGGGTCTCGACGGGGCCGGGGGCGATGGCGTTGACGCGGATTCCGGCATCGGCCCACTCCACCGCCAGGGTGCGCGTGAGCGCCAGAACGCCGGCTTTTCCCGCGGCAGAGTGCACCGTCAGTGTGCCGGCGCCGCTCGCGTAGGTGGCCAGGATGTTGAGAATCGTCCCGCCCCCTTGCTTCTTCATCTGCGGGTACACCGCTTGCGAACAGAACCACGACCCATCCAGCACGATGCGGGTCACCGCCTTCCATCCGCCCACCGAGAGGTCCTCGGCGCGCACGACAAAGTTGCCCGCGGCATTGTTGACCAGCGCGTCGAGGCGACCGCATCGCTCTACCGAGGCGGAGACCATGTCGTTCACCTGCTCGGGCTCGCGCACGTCGCACACGAGGGGCAGAACCTCGACTCCCTCACCTCGCAACGTCTCGGCGCCCTCCTCGAGGTGCTCCCGGGCTCGCGACGCGATGACGAGTCGGGCGCCGACGGCGCCGAAACCGCGGGCCATCGCCAGTCCGAGCCCCGTGCCGCCGCCGGTAACCAGGATGACCTTTCCGGCGAGCAGGTTCTCGGAGAAGACTCTCATGTGTCCCGGTGGTTGATTGCGGCGGTGGGAGTCGATGCGGTCAGGATTGGAGCATGGGCCCCGCTCGGGAGCGAACGACATCGCTGCGAACGGGGCCGATGCAGAAGTAAACCACAAACGCAGAAACCGAGAGGCCACGGAACAACTTGCGGGTGATGATATTAATATGATATCACTTCGGTATCACGGCGGGTCGGAAGACGCTGGAGAGCGCGATCCACCCGCAACGAGGCCCTGAAGGGTCTGGGAAGGAGGGTCGAGCATGATCCAGGAGATCGAGAGGAAGGCCGCCAACGGCATCGCCGTGTTGCTCATCCTCGTCGTCGTGACGGCGATGCTGGTTTACTTTTTGATAGCCGGCATCCGCGCGGAGGATCCTGTTCTCATCATCGGCTACATCATCGCGCTGTGTCTGGTCGTCTTTCTCTACTTCGGGCTCTTTGTAGTCAACCCGAACCAGGGAAAGGTCCTGCAGCTTTTCGGCAGCTACGTCGGCACGGTCAGGGATCCGGGGCTGCGCTGGGCGAACCCGTTCTACACGAAGAAGCGCGTCTCCCTGAGAATTCGCAACTTCGAGACCAGCAAGCTCAAGGTCAACGACAACCGCGGCAATCCCATCGAGATCGCAGCGGTCGTCGTGTGGAAGGTCGTCGACACGGCTGAAGCTATTTTCGAAGTCGACGATTACGTCAACTATGTCCACGTGCAGAGCGAGGCGGCGGTGCGCAACCTCGCGACCGGCTACCCGTACGACTCGTTCGAAGAAGACGAGGTTTCGATGGTCGGGCACTTGCCCGAGATCTCCGAGCGACTGCGGCAAGAGAACCAGGAACGTCTGGCGAAAGCCGGCATCGAGATCATCGAGTCGCGAATCTCACATCTGGCGTATTCGCCGGAAATCGCGCAGGCGATGCTGCGGCGGCAGCAAGCAACGGCGATCATCGCCGCGCGGCGGAAGATCGTCGAAGGTGCAGTCGGCATGGTCGAGCACGCGCTCGAAGAGCTCTCTCGCAAGGAAATCCTCGAGCTCGACGAGGAGCGCAAGGCCGCGATGGTATCGAATCTCCTGGTCGTGCTCTGCAGCGAGACGGAAACGCAGCCGGTCATCAACACCGGCTCGCTGTACACCTAAACCGGGGCGGGCGACCGGGGGCCATCGTCGGCGCCCGGTCGTCGTTCCCTGATTCCGCGCCCGCGTCGAGGGGGCGCGTAACGGCGGGCGAACGTGTCCAAACGAAAGGCGTTGCTGTTGCGACTGGATCCGCGGATCCACGACGCCCTCAAGCGTTGGGCCGACGACGACCTGCGCAGCGTCAATGCGCAGATCGAGTTCCTGCTGCGCAAGGCCCTCGCCGAGGCATCTCGTCGGGAGACCGAGGACAAGTAGACTCGATCGCAGTGACCGTCGCTGCGGCACCACGCCGGGTTGTCTGTGGCCCCCCGACTCCGGGTGCGATTCGAAAGCTCGCTGCGCGCTTTTTTCCTTGCATGGCGGGTGTCCGAGAACTTACTTTGCGTACTTGATGACAGACCAAGAGACGGCCTCTCAACCTGATCCCCGGCTCAACTGGTTCATTCGCGGCGCAGTCGTCCTCGCCGTGGCGACCTTCGCTCTCTACGCCCTGCCGCTGCCGCCGAACAGCCTCTCGATGCTTCGAGAGTTGCTGCTTCTTACCGCTTTCGCGCTGCCGCTCTGGCCGCTCTGGCAGGCGCGCACCACCAGCCGCGGGGAACATCGCCTATCGTGGCTGCTACTGCTCATCGCCGTCAGCGCCGGCCTGGCGGGTCAAGCCTTGTGGATTGTGCGCAGTCTCGCGTTCGGCGGTGCCGCGCCGTTCGCTCCCTCGGAGATCGGCTTCGTCCTCTTCATGGGCTTCACGACGTTGGCCCTCGCACTCGAGGTGTCGGCCAACGGACGCAGTGGTGTGCGCGCGGAGTTGGTCATCGACCTGCTGCTGATCGGAACGATCGGCCTCTTTCTGGTGCAGGAAATCTTCGCCATCCTGCCCGAGTCGCACACCGTCGGTTCGTTGGAGCTGGCGCTCGGCGGCATCAACCTCATTGCCGCGCTCGCTCTCGCCGTGGCCTCCATGGGCGCGCTGATATCCCCTCGGGCGCTCGGCGGCGGCGTTCCGCGACTACTCATCGTTTTCAGCGGCTTCGTTGCGGCCGTGGCGCGTAGCGTCTTCGCCTACCGCAACTTCTACGGGCTGCCAACGAACTGGCTCACGCCGGCGTGGATCTTCTGCCTGTTGATGATCGGAGCCGCCGCCGCCGAGCGTGCGTCTTCCGTCGCCGCCGAGCGCGACGAAGACATCGGCAGCGGCAGCGCGCTGCGGACGCTCGTCGTGCCCATGATCGTTGCCTACGCGCTGTCGCTGCTCATCCGCGAGATTCTCGGTACCGGCGCGGGGACACCCGGCAACGGCATGGCGTGGGCGTTCCTGGCCCTTCTCATCGTCGCCCGTGTAGCCACCGCGATCGTCAGCTCCGAGAGCCAGGCGGTCGAGGTTACGGCCTGGGAACGACGCTACCAGACCCTGGTGAAGACGATGGGCTCTCTGGTCTACGAATGGGATCCGGTCAGCGGGCGCGTCCTTCGCAGCGGCGCGGTTCCACAGATCTTCGGCGAGAATCCAGCCCGCGTAAGCCAGTCCGTCGACGCGACGTTCAAGCTCATGCACGAGGAAGACAGAACGGGCGCGGAGCGGGAGTTCCGCGAGGCTCTCGCCCGAGGAGGGTTGTTCGAGATCGAGTATCGGCTGCCGGGAATCGGTAACTCGTGGCGTCTCATCCGTGACCGTGGGTTTTGCGAGCAGAACGCGGAGGGAGAGGCGG
Source organism: uncultured Acidobacteriota bacterium (assembly GCA_964430745.1). GTDB lineage: Bacteria > Acidobacteriota > UBA890 > UBA890 > UBA890 > CBDCGW01. Next base: position 17,822 of record CAYSHI010000111.1, read on the forward strand.
TGCGCGTGCTCGGGATCATGAGCAACGTTACCGACGAGCGAAAGAACGAGGAGAGGCTACGCCGTGCCGAGAAGCTGGCCTCGCTGGGCGGGCTCGCGGCGGGAGCGGCGCATGAGATCAACAACCCGTTGGCCGCCATCTCGCTGGCAGCACAGATGCTGATGGAAGACACTCGTCTCCCCGAGGATGTTCTCGACGACGTGCGCGTCATCGAGCGTCAGGCGAGCCGGGCCGGCGAGGTGACCGATCGGATGCTGGTTTTCGCGCGCCGTCGCGAGGGCGAGCGCGACTCCTACGACGTCAACGATCTGGTGCGGGAAGTGCTGCGCGGACGACGCTACGAGATCGAGACCTACACCATCATCCTCAGGGAGGATCCCGCGGAGAATCTGCCGCAGGTGTGGGTGGACCCCGTGCAGATCGAGCGGGTTCTCACGAACCTGATCATCAACGCAGAGAAGGCGCTCGCCGATGTCCCGGAGGGCGGACGAGTGCTCACGGTGGCGACGCGGCCGACGGATGCCGGCGCCGCCGTCGATATCACCGACACCGGACCCGGCATTCCGGAGCACGTGTTGCCGAACATCTTCGACCCCTTTTTCACCACGCGGGAAGTCGGTCAGGGCACCGGCCTGGGCCTGAGCATGAGCCACAGCATCGTTCAGGCGCACGGCGGCGAGCTGAAGGTGCAAACACGGCCCGGCGAAGGCACGACCTTTACCATCGAGCTGCCTCGCTCGGCGGAGGAGCTCGATCCTGCGGAGAAGACCATCGGCGGCACGCGCCGGGCGCCGGACTTCGTGCTGCAGGAAAAGACCGCCATCGACCCCATGAGCATTCTCATCGTCGACGACGAAAAGGAGATTCGCGAGCTCGCCCGTCGATTCCTCACCGGCAAGGGGCACAAGGTGACCGAAGCATCCACCGGGCGCGACGCTCTCAAGTTCGTGACCGCCAACGACTACGACGGCATCGTGCTCGATCTGCGCATGCCCGATCTGTCGGGCGAGGGGTTCTTCGAGTGGTTGCGCAAGAACCGTCCCCACCTGGCGGTTCGGGTCACGGTGATCTCCGGCGATCTCGCCAACCCGCAGACGGTGGAGATCCTCGAGCGTATCGGCCAGCCCTACTTGCTGAAGCCCTTCAAGACGGCCGAATTGCTGGCCCACATCGAGAAGAACGCCGAAGACGCCGCCGGTTGACGGGTTTCGCCCTAGCATCGCGTAACCGGAGGGCTGCGGCAGAGGTCCTTGTCTTGGACGGGGGATTGGGTGCTGGGCGGGCCGGCTAGGGACAGCGATGCCCTCCTGCGTGAGGTGCGAGTAATTGAGCGGCTGGCGCCGCGTTTGCGGAGCGCAAGACACGCCAGAGGGCATCACTGTCCTACGCCTGCCCTCTGCACCGGTCCCGCCGAGACGAGACTCCCTGCCGAAACGCGCCGGACCGACGATCCTGCATCCCTGAGATGACCATGCAACCCACCGCCGCCCGCCGAAGGTATCGGCGGGCAGCATAGGCGGCCAAGCGCGAGTGCCTGGCGCCGCCCAGCCGCTTTCGAGACACGCCGAACGCCCGCTGCCCGCCGCTACCTCCGACCGGCCGAACCAGGACGGAGTAACTGCTCGGGCAACAGCAGCGAGCCGGAGACGAAGCTTCGGCATCCCCCGAAAGCCGGCTCTGCCGCCTTTCGGCTCGGGGGAGGATTCTCCGGTGGCCCAGCGTTCAGCGTGTCTACCAGGGTGCTGCCTTGCAACAGGCACTCGCGCTCGGCCGCGCAGGGACACCGGAGAATCCTCCCATCGAGTCGTC
>CAYSHI010000112.1:0-15828 GCA_964430745.1 uncultured Acidobacteriota bacterium
TTACCGCGATCGATCACGACGACGGTTTCTGCGGCAGCCAGCGGTCTCGATTGGCCTCGTGGATCTCACGCAGGATGCGGGGCACGTCACGTTGCACCCTCCACTCGGGATAGTGGCTGATGAACTTGGAATTGTCTCCAACCCACCAGATGTGATCGCCCATTCGATTCTGCTCGGAGTACGTCCACTCCAGCTCCCGCCCGGTAATTTCCTCGCACATCTCGATAGCCTCGAGCATCGAGCAATTGCTGAAGCGACCACCACCGCAGTTGTACACCTCGCCCACGCGCGGCGCCTTGAAGAACTCGTGAAAGGCGTTGATGAGGTCGGCGCTGTGGATGTTGTCGCGGACCTGCTTGCCCCCGTAGCCGAAGACCGTATAGGGCGCCCCGATTGTGGTGCACTTCATGAGGTACGCGAGGAAGCCGTGCAACTGAGCACCCGAGTGATTCGGGCCCGTCAGGCAACCGCCTCGGAAACAGGCAGTCCGGAGCCCGAAGTACCGCCCATACTCTTGCACCAGTATGTCGGCCGCCACCTTGGAAGCACCGAACAAGCTGTGCAGCGTCTGGTCGATCGACATGTCCTCGCGGATTCCTCCCGCGTACGTGTGCTCCGGGGCAATCTCCCAGCGCCGCTGCTGCTCGACGAGCGGCAGCCGGTTGGGCGTGTCGCCGTAGACCTTGTTGGTCGACGTGAATATGAACGTGGCGTCCGCGGCATGCCGCCGCGTCGCCTCCAGCAGGTTGAGCGTGCCGTTGGCGTTCACGGTGAAGTCCGTCAACGGGTCGGATGCCGCCCAGTCGTGCGAAGGCTGCGCCGCGGTGTGGATCACGAGATCTATCGCGGGGCCATGCTCGGCGAAAAGAGCGTCGACGGAGGCGTGGTCGCGGATGTCATGGTCGACGTGCCGATAGCGCGACCCGAGGGAGTCCGCGAGCCGTAATCTGTTCCACTCGGTCGAAGCCTCCTCGCCGAAGAACACGCGGCGCATATCGTTGTCGATACCAACGATGTCGAAACCCATGTCGGCAAAGAACAACGCGGCCTCGGAGCCAATCAGGCCCGCTGACCCCGAAACGACGGCAACGCTCACTTGTGGTCTCCGAGCTCAGCAGAGTGCTGGAAATCTCCCGGTCGGGTTATCCGAACGCGGCCAGTAGGATACCAGCATGATGCACCGCCGGACGACTTCGTGCGATGCTCCCGGAGCCCGTCTCGCAGGGATCGTCCCGCGGTCGCAACCAAGGCTCACACGGCGTCGCCAACGTCACGGAGCGGGCTACAGAGCGGCCAATATCGGTGAGCGGGCTAGGGTCCGCCCGCTCACCTGACCGCGGTCTCCGGGCTGATCGAGATCGCGACGCCGAGATCCCGGGAATCAGCCGATCCCGTCTCTGCCCGTGGATTCCACGTGCGGCTCGTTTGCACGCACAAGACCTCGGCGGCGGCCGACTCGCTACCCGATAGGGCGAGCTTCGTCCAAGCCCGGTCGGTGACGCGGACGGTGTGCCGCTCCCCTTCGGCCGTTGTCAGGATCACGACCAGTGGCCTGGTCTCGAGATCCGGGTTGTCCGCCCGCAGTCCCACCTCGATGTCGCCGGAGCCCGCAAGGGGGAAGCAGGCAACCCCGGAGGTCCATCGAAACAAGCGGCCGTCCGGCTCGCGTTCCGGGGGGTACGTTCCGAGGGGCTCGCGGAGCCCACCCCGATACCACCGCAGAGGCGCCAACATCACGCCCAGGTCGCGTGAGTCCCCGGCCGGGGAAAACGACGGCGACGTGTCGAGAGAGATCGGCAGCCGGTCCGAGGGGCTCAACGGGACGTAATAGGCGAGCGTCTTCCAGCCGCCGTCGAAGTACCGCCGCTCCTCGAACCACGGACCCACCGCGCTTCGCACCGTCACGGGGAACTCGTCGTGTGCCACGAAGAAGCGAAGCTCCACGACGTTGCCTTCCCTCCTGAGATCGAGCCGGGAGTGCGAGGCCGTCCAACGGAGCGTTTCTCCGCCGGGCGGTGCCGGCTCCCGCTGGTGGAGGCCGGCGGCGTACAGCGACGGCCCGGACGACGCCGACAACGCCTCCTGGCCGACGCGGCCGGCCAGCAGCGCGAGAACGATGAGGACTCCCGCCCGGCCCGGCCCGAGCCGGGGGAGCCGGTGGCCGGCCGTCGCCATTCCCACGAAACCCCAGAAGAATAGCTGCAACGAGGGGATCAGCTGCGGGTGCCCCACGACGCACGTGAGGCACCACGCCAGAGCACCGAACAGTGTCGCCCGAGCTCGCATCTGAGCCCGGTCTTCCCACAGAGCTCGCGCGGCCACCGCAAGCAACAACACGAGAGCCAGGAGACTGACCAGGCCATTCTCGGCGGCCGCCTGGAGGTAGTAGTTGTGTGCGTTTTCCGCGGTCGTCACGCCCCAGAGCTCGACCGGCAACCGGTTGCCGAGCTCGACGCCATAGCGGCCGGAGCCGATACCGACGACGGGCTCGTCCGCCACCATCGTCACACCGGCCTGCCACAGGACCGGGCGACCGCGGAACATGCGCATCGTCGACTGACCGACGTCGAAGGTCGACAGGAAACGGTGCAACCTCGACTGGTCGGGCATGTTCCCGTATCCACCGACGCTGGCGACTCCGACGAGGCCGACGAGGCCCAACAGGATGACCGCCACCCCAGCTGCCAGCCGAGTTCGAATACCACCGCGTGCCGGCGACTTCAACGCCTTGGTCACCAACCAGCCGACCAGCAATCCCACAAGCGTGAAGACTGCCGCCCGCGAGCCGGAAAACCACAAACCGCCGGCAATCAAGGTTCCCCACGCACCGGCGGTGACCAGGCTCCGCGTACGTGCCTCGACCCCACCGGCATCGAGGCGCGCAGCCCACACAACCGCGCCGAAGGCCGCCGCCAGAGCCAGGTAGGATGCGAATGCGTTGGGGTCGGGAAGCGGTCCCGCCGCACGGAACACAACCGGCCCTCCCAGGGCGCTCTCGGGAAACAGGCCACGGCCCGAGACCGCCTGAATGATCGCCACCGATGCGGCGACCGCGCCGCCCCAGAGGATCAGTCGTTCGAAGAGGGCCGGAGGTCGGCCGGAGTCCCAGACCACGCGCACGGCGACGAAAAACAGAGGGCCGGCAATGTACACGACGGCGCTTCGGAGCGGATAGAGAGGGTCGGCTGTCGACCATGCGCCGAACCAGGATGCGATCGCACCCGTCAGGTTCTCCGCCAACGCCGGCGAGCCGATACGGTGCTGCTCCGAGAGGACGATGAGAGTGCTGGCGACAACAGCCGCCACGTAGAGAAGGATCGCCGGCCAGGCGCCTCGACCGGCGCTCGCCCAGCGGCGTCGGCCGGCCGAGATGGCCGCTATCCAGACCGGGAGGGCTAACAACTCGGGCCACATCGCGCCGGTTGCGCCGCCCCAGAGCGAAGCCCGACTGGTCAGCGGCAACCCGACAAGAACGATGATTTCGAGCAGTCGGCGAAGCGGAAGCGACCGGCCGCGGGAGCCCTCGGGATCGGGTCGAGCTTCTCGGACAGCACTCAGATTCAATACGATCCGCGGCCCACGATGAGAACCGCGATGGTGCGAACGAGGATCTTGAGGTCGAGCATGAACGAGTAGTTGATCAGATAGTGCACGTCGAGCTCCGTCTGCAAGTGCATCGGAACTCCGTGATCCCGGTTAACCTGCCACCAGCCGGTGATCCCCGGCGCAACCGCGAACCGGCGAAACTGCCAAGGCTCGTATTCGGCAACGATCTCGGGAAGCTCCGGTCTCGGCCCGACGAGGCTCATCTTGCCGCTCAGCGCGTGGACAAGCTGGGGCAACTCATCGAGGCCGATGCGTCGCAGTACGCGTCCGACCCGTGTGACTCTCGGGTCGTTGGGCTTCTTGTGGATCAGCTTTCCCTCCGCGGATCGCGTCGAAACGTCCGCCGAACGGGCCTCGGCGCCGACATCCATGGTGCGGAACTTCATCATGTGAAAAACAGATCCGCCGAGTCCGATGCGATCCTGGCTGAACATTACCGGCCCCCCGCTCTCGAGCCATATCGCCACGGAAACGGCGGCCAGCAAGGGCCCGGCGAGCGTCAACAAGATCAGGGAAACGACGATGTCGAATCCACGCTTTATGACCCACTGGCTGCCGCGAATCGCCGGCTCGTGCAAACCGATGAGCGGAATGCCGCCGACATCCTCGAAGCTCGCTTGCGACGTGATCAGCTCCGCGAAGTCGGGAACAACCGAGATGTGAACCGGTTGGCGGCGCAGCTCCAGGACCCAGCGCAAGAGCTCCGCACGCGGCAACCCGGGGTCGGCGATAACGACCTCGTCGACATCGTTGTCGCTGATCACGTCGGACAGACGGCGCAGGAGATCGCCGCCATCTCCCACTACAAGATCAGGGCCCGCCAGGCGCGCCACGATCTTCGTTCCGGCGGCCTCGTGCTCGAGGGCGCGGGCAACACGCTCGACGTGCGGACCCGACCCGATCAACACGATGTGCTCACCGCCGCAAAACGGCTGCCCGGAGGCTTGCTCCGCCGCCATGAATGCACAACGCACGGCGAAGAGCCCGGCCAGATGCGCGGCCACGAAATAGACGAACAGAAGACGCGACAGATCTCGATACGACAGGTACAACGCGGCCGCTACGATCGAGTCGGCGACAAACCCGGCCGTCACGGCGGCCCGGAAAGAAGAGCTCCACTTCCACACGCGCGGGCGATCGTACAGCCCCATCTGGAAAGCGGTGCACACCCAGACGAAACCGAAGAGCACCATCATCGGCGCGGTGACGAAGGTCTCCACCGGCCCCAGGGTCGCCCCCCAGCCCAGCGTGAAGCGAAAGTGATCGGCCACGAGCAACGCCGTCAAGGTCACCAGCAGGTCGGCGGAAGCCAAGCTCAGCAAACCGGGACGGCGGAGGCGATCGGACCCGAGGGCCAGGGGCACAGCGTAGTCGCTCGGAGACGCAATAAGCTCCGAGACTCGCGCTGTCGGTATCGTACTCACTGTTTCCTCCAACCGGCCAGCGGTCGTGCACGCCCATACACCCCGCTCGTCCGCCCCCCTAGAGACGGCAACGCTCTAATGATAGTCCTGGCCTGCCGACAATCAATGGCTACGGCGAAGTTCTCTGAAGAAGAACAACATCCGCTCGAACAACTCGCGACCCCCGCTGCTATACTCCACGCGGCACGCCAGAATTACACAACTGCCCCCCCACTGGTCGGAAGAAATCAATACGAGCGACGTGAAGGAACCCGAACTCAGGGACAAGCGACCTTCCAGGAGGCGCTACGAGTTCGCGATTGTCATGGGTTTCATGGCGGTCTTCGTGGTTCTATGGATCTTGTCGTTGGCCGGTGTGCGCGGGCGAATGGCAACGCGCGCGTGGGAGTCGGGCGACGTCGAGCGAGCCCACCGGTTGGCTTCCCTCGCGACCCGGCAGAAGCCCGAATTGGCCGACATGTGGCTTCTTCAGGGTCGTTGTGAAACGCACCTGCAGTCGCCCTGTGCCGCGGCCCTCTCCTATACCCGTGCGGCGCTGGCCGCCACGGAGCAGCTCGGCGAGCAATCCTCTCGTCTGCTCGCCGCCAACGGCACCGGGGACGACGCCCGCGAAACCTCGAAACCTGCGAGCGGCAACGACGTCGACACGCTGCGAGAAACGGCCATTCAAGATGCGCTCACGGCCGCCGCGCAGTGCGGATCCGTCTCGACGATCGCGAGCGTCTTCGAAGCTCTCACCATCGGGATCCCCAGCTCACCGGAGAACCGCAGCGGCATCTGGCCGGGAGATCCCGGGGTCGCCGGCCACCGACCAACAGCCGAGACTCTGGCGAACGCCCTGCCGGCAGACCCTGAGCTGCGGTTTCAATGGATCGAGTTCTTCTGGCGTCGGCAGCGCCTGAATGCCGCTGTCGTCGCCGCGGAGCAACTCGGCCCGTACCAGGACACCTTGCCCGCTTCCGGGCTGTGGCTGATTGGCCGCACCCTGCTCTCCTCGGGCAAAGGCCCCGAAGCGGTCGCGGCGTTCCAGCAGGCTCTGCACAACGACCCGGGGTGGGTTCCCGCTGCCGTGACGCTCGCCACTCTCGAAGCAACGGGCGACGCGGCGCAACCCTGGGAGCGGCAGCCGCTGGCGCTCGAATCGGCACGAGTCGAAGCCGACGTCTTCGACGCCCGGCCGGATGTCCTGTTGCTCGCGACAAACGGTTCGGTGACGTTCGAGGTCAGCCCGGCCAGGGGCGCAGGACGTGTTTTTCTCACCGTTGACGTGCGCGGAACACCGGCACACGGCAGATTTCCTGAGGTCTCGGTATTCGTGAATGGCGCGCGCGTGGCGGGCCTGGAGGCAACCGACGTGGCCCTGCCGGTCGTGGTCGAACTGCCCCCGAGCTTGGCGGAAACGATCGCGGTCTCGTTCGTTTTCGGCAACGATTGGGCCGACGAGACGGGCGACCGGAACGTCTTCTTCAGCGGCCCCGCACTATTCGCCGGAACGATCCCGCCCGAGGAATCCGGGGCTCAGTGAGACGCACACCAGCCTTCCGCCTCAGAAACCTCCCTGAATGCGCTGTAGCTGATCGCGTGCGAAGGTGGCCTGCTCGCTCTCCGGAGCCAGCTCGATGACCTTCTCGAGGCCGGCGCGCGCCTTCTCCAGATCACCGAGTTGCATCCACAACCCGGCCAGCGACAGCGCATTGTCGACGCTGCTCGGATCGAGCTCCACGGCGCGTTCCATGGCCGCAGCGGCGCCCTCTTTTTCGCCCTTGCCGTCGAGGACGCGTGAAAGAAGCGCCGAGTGCTCGGCAACCTCGGGCTCGATCGAGATGGCGTTGCGAAGCGCCGCCTCGGCGCCGATGTAGTCGCGGGCCTCCAGCATCAACTCGCCGCGGCGATGGTGAAGGCCGGCGTCCTGCGGCGCGAATTTCAGCGCCGTGTTGATGCGGTCCAGCTCCGAGCTGGTTTGCGCCTCGTTTCGGAGCTGCGAAGATAGCTGCCGCGCCATCTGACCCATCTGAGATTCGGGATCCGCCGTGGCCGCGCGGTCGAGAAGCTCGATCGCGAGGGCGGTGTCACCGAGGCGGTGGTGCAAGCCGGCAAGCGGCACCAGGTACCGCGAATCGTCCGGGTGCATCTCGAGCAGCCTTTCCCAGGAGGCTTCGGCCTCGGTGACCCGGCCGGTGCGATCGTACATCTGAGCGGCTTGGTAGAGGTAGTCGGCGTTGTCGGGATCGAGCTCGACAGCCCTCGCCGCTGCCGTCAGACTCTCCTCGTTCATGAAGCCGTTGAAATACGCCAGGGAGAGGAAATAGTGCGCCTCGGCGAGGTCCGGGGAGCGCTCCGTCGCATCCTGCAGCATCGCAAGCGCCTCCTCGTGGGAACCGCGCGCACTCAAGACGCGGGATTGCCCGACCAGCAGCAAGGCCTCGTCGGGGCCCCCTTGAAGCTCGCCGCGGGCGCCCTCGAGAACAGCTTCGGCGGGATCCACGCCTTGGTTGATCAACAGGTCCATGGCAGCGTCGTAGGCTTCTTGCGCTTCGCCACTCGGCCCCGCGGACGTACCCGAGCACGCGCCGGCGAACGCTGTGACGAACAACAGCGCGGCGACACGTGCAGTCTTGTGATGTCTCATCGGTCGCACCTCCCGCCGCGATGCCGCGGCCACGGGCTTCAGGATTCGAGCGGTATAAGGTTAACGCACCGCGCCGCGGCAGTCCGCCTGAAAACGGGCTACTGCATCTCCAGGTCACGGGCGATGTGCCACGCCCAATAGGGCATCTTCGGGTTCATTGCCGGCGCTCCGCCGCCCGCGTGCACACCCCCCCACCCATCGAGCACGTAGACGCCGACCGGCGCAATCTCGAGATCAACCGCCACGTGAAAGCCGAAGTACGGCGTTATGACGGCCGGGGCTCCACCACCGCTGTGGATGAAGCCGAACGCATCGAGCACGTAGTACCCGGCGCCGAACAGCTCCATGTCGACCGCGGCGGCCCACTGAAAGTAAGGCATAGCGCCCGCGATCGGCGGCGCCCCGTTGCCCGCATGAAGGCCGCCGAACCCATCCATCACATAGAAGCCGCCACCCGGGGCCAGCTCCATGTCGACGGCGATGGGGAAGCCGAAGTACGGCGTCGGCTGTGCAATCGGCGGCGCTCCACCGCCCGGGTACACGGCGCCGAACTCGTCCAACACGTAGTAGCCGGTCGAGGCCAACTCCAGGTCCATCGCGGCATCGAACCCGAAATAGGGCGTGGCGGGACCGCTTATGGAAGCTGCGCCGCCGCCGGAGCCGACACCTCCGAACCCGTCGAGCACGTAGTAGCCGGTGGGCGCGAGCTCGAGGTCGACCGCGATGTCGAAACCGTAGTACGGCGACTCGGGGCCGGGCAGGGTCGCTCCACCTCCGGCGTGCACGCCGCCGAGCCCATCGAGCACGTAGCCCGGAGCGGTCGACTGTACCGCGGCCAACCCGTCGAAAACGTAGGCGAAGCCGGGCAGGCGGCTGGGATTGCTGTTGTTGGCGAACATCGGCGCGCCTACGAGCGCGCGGACCGGCGAAGCCGCCACCGCGCGACCGAACCAGTGCTGCGGTCCGCCGACGTCAGGGTACAACTTGTGGGTCTCGCCCCAGACGTTCGGCCCTCCGGCGTTCCGCTGATATGCATAAGCCGACCCGGAGTCGAACCCGAAGGGATCGTCGGCGAACGCCCCAACGACCACGAGGTCCCCTTCGATCCCGACGTCCACACCGAACTGATCTTGACCGCTGTAATTGCTGGCGACCAGAGTCTGCACCAGTCCCCAAGCTCCAGCCCCACCCTGATTGCGTTGAAACACGTACGCCGCGCCCTGGTTCGTCTGCGGGTGGATGGCCGGCGGGAGATCAACCCCCGCCGCGCCCACGACCGCCGTGTCTCCCGAGATGGAAACTCCCTTGGCGAAGGCCGTGGTGGGACCGACACCGGGAACCGCGAGGGTCCCGACGTGGGCCCAGTTGACGGCGCGATCGAAAACGTAGGCCGCCGCGTTGCCGACGGAGCCGACGAGCAAGAGGTCGCCGGATAGCGAGATGTCTTGCCCGAAACTGGCGATCGCCGGAGGCGGCGGAGCAAAGGGGCTCGGGACCACGGCAACCAGTCCCCATAGCCCGCCACCGAGTGCATTGCGCTGGAAGATGTACACCGCGCCCGCGCCGATGGCGCCCAACGCGATGTAGTCGCCGTACACCGCAACCTTGTAGCCAAGGCGAGCGTTGACCGGCAGGCCGCCGACCTGCAGCTTCTGTTTCTGGCTCCACACTCCACCGACCCGCTCGTAAACGTAGGCCGCGCCCCAATTGCCGGAGCCCACTGCAAAGGCGCCCACTACGATCGTGTCGTTGTGGATGTCGACGGCCACACCGAATTGGTCGTCGAGAACGCCATCGCTGGCCGTGAGCTTTGCCGTCTGCGGCCATGCTCCGCCACCGTGCGTGTACACGTAGACGGAGCCGTCGTTGGTCGCCGCAGTGTCGTCTCCGGGAGCGCTGACGACGACATCATCACCCCACGTCGCCACGGCCTTGCCGAATTGGTCCCAGATCTGCGGATTATCGGCGTGCTGCAACACCTTGCTGGGAAACGTAACGACGCCGGCCAGCGACGTTGTCTGTGCATTCAGGCCGCCGACGTGCATCGACAACAGCAGGGCACACAGAGCGGTGGCTACGGTCTTCATGCGAACGCCTGTCTTGTGGGAGATCGAACGGCGCGCGCGGGACGCGCTGCGCCGGAATAACGAAACGGAAAGGAGGTTCGGTGGGCCGCAATTCATCAGTTTCACCATCGCGTCAATGGTTGCGGCGCGCACTCAGTGCGCCCTCAACCACACGCAACTTGCGGCTACTGCCGGAACCGTTAGTCGCGCCAGGTTCCCATCAGCTCCGGGCTGAAGGCCCCAACTTCATGGCGCCCGGATCCCTTCTACAACCTGTCGGTCGGAAAAGCCTAGCACGATACGACATCCGGAAGGCTACTCCGGAGGTCGTATTCGTGGCTCAGCCGACGCCCCTCTACCAGGCCTCGCCAAGGGCCGCGAGAGCGGCATCGTGCAGTCGCCCGTTGCTCGCCGCCACGCCCCGCTCGTTGTGCAAACGAGCGCGATCGTACACCAGCGGCTTGCCGTCGCAATCACTGAGCGTGCCGCCGGCCGCTACCAGGATCGCCTCCGGCGCGCAGGTGTCCCACAGCTTCGTGCCAACCGAGGGATGCAGGTAGAGCTCACCGCCGCCCTCGGCGACGCGAGCTGCTTTGAGGCCGACGCTGCCGCACTTCTCCATCCGCTCGATCCCGAGTCGAGACGCTACCTCTTCGACGACCTCGGGAGTATGAGAACGGCTGACGACGAGGCGCGCGCCGCCCGGCTCTGCGACGTCCGAGACGCGCATGTGGGTACGCTTCGAACCGACGATCTTCTCGGCCGAGACACCGTGCCCACCGCGGTACAGCGTACCGGACGGCGGATGATAGACAGCTCCGAGAACCGGCCATCCCGCAATTGCCATGCCGATCATGACGACGAAATCGCCGGTGCGCTTGACGAAGTCGCTGGTGCCGTCCATCGGGTCGACGTACCAGACCCGGGGGGCGCCGGGCTCTATCGGCGGCGGCTCGGCATCGACGGCACGTCCCGGCACGAAGGCATCGGCATCGGACAACTCGCCGATCGACTCCTCGGAAACGATCTCGTCGTCCGGAAAAGCGCTGCGCAACGAAGCGACAATGAAGGCATCGGACTCGCGGTCCGCGATCGTCACAGGCTCGCCGTCCTTGTATTCGTCGGCCCCGGCGCCGGCATCGTAGTGCTTGAGCACGATGGCGCCGGCCTCCCGTATGATCTCGCTTGCCACCTCAAGCTCGTGCATCACGTCGTTCCTCCTAAGACGGCTGTAGCTCATCGCGAAGCAAGCGCTTGCCGCGCAGGTGCTCGACGATCAGGACAGCGTTCTCTTCCGGCGACCTCGCCACGGTATCGAGGACAATCTCGGCCGACATCGGCTCCTCGTACGGATCATCGATACCGGTGAAGCCCTTGATCTCGCCGGCTCGGGCCTTCGCGTAGAGGCCTTTCACGTCGCGTTCCTCGCACACGTCGATCGGCGTGTCGACGAATACCTCTACGAAATTGCTTTGTCTGACCATATTGCGCACATCGTTGCGAGTGGCTCGATAAGGACTCACGGCCGCGCACACGACCACTCCGCCGTGCCGAACCAGCTCGGCCGCGACGAACCCGATGCGGCGAATGTTGATATCGCGGTCTTCCGCGCTGAAGCCCAGCCCGCGCGAGAGGTGGGTGCGCACGACATCGCCGTCGAGGACAGTGACCTGCCGCCCAATCTCCTGCAGCATGACCGTGAGGGCGTCGGCTGTGGTCGACTTACCGGAGCCGCTCAGCCCGGTGAACCAGACGCAGAAGCCCTGACGATGACGCGGTGGATAGGCGTCTCCGAGAATCTCCGCGACCTCGGGGCGGGTGAACCACTCGGGAAGCAGGTTGCCTTCTTCGAGGTACTCCTCGCGCACCTTGGTCCCCGAGATCGACAACGTTCGAGTACCCTCCGGAACCTTGGAGGCCTCCTCGTAGCGCTGCTCCTCGGCAACGTAGACAAGCTCGTGAAACGGCGCCACACCGACGCCGAGCTCCTCGCTATGCTGCCGCACGAGCTCCTGTGCGTCGTAGGGGCCGTAGAATGGGTTGCCGTCCGAATCAACGCCGGGGCCCGCGTGGTCCCTGCCGACGATGAGATAGTTGGCGCCGTAGTTGCGCCGGATCACGGCATGCCACAGAGCCTCCCGCGGCCCCGCCATGCGCATGGCCAGCGGTAGCAACGCGAGCAAGCATCGTTGCGGCTCGAAGTACTTGTCCGCCAGTACCCGGTAGGTGCGTACGCGGGTGAAGTGATCGACGTCACCGGGCTTCGTCATGCCAACCACCGGGTGCAACAGCAGATTGCCGTCGACACTCTCGACGGCCCGGCGCACGATTTCCTCGTGCACGCGGTGGAGCGGATTACGCGTCTGGAATGCGACCACATTGGTGTGGCCCATCTCGACAAGGCGTGCGCGCGTTTCCGCCGGCGTCATGCGCAGATCACGGAAGTCGGCGTGCGGAGGTGTCTGCAGGACCTCCATCGGCCCGGACAGGTTGACATCTCCCCAGCGCGGCATCTCGGCGACCAACGGGTGGCGGACATCCTCGGTCCCGAACACCCGGCGGGCCGCTTCCCCTCGATCCCACTCGAAGATCTCCTCGATGCTCAGCACCGCCAGGAGCTCGTTCTTGGCGCTCCTCAGCGCCACCTGATCCCCGGCCGAGAAGCCGTGATCCCGCGACACGGGCAACGTGATGGGTATCGGAAACAGATGCCCACCAGCGAGACGCATCTCACGGACGACGCGCTCGTAGTCGGCTCGGCCCATGAAACGGTCGAGCGGCGAGTACGCGCCGGTCGCCAGCAGCTCGAGATCGCACGCGAGGCGTGGAATGAGCTGAATCGACGGCAGATGAGCCGAGAGAGCCTTGAGCTCTTCGGCCCTTTCCTCAGAAACCCTGAGGTCGACCAGCTTGTCGCCGCACGGGGCGATAATCGTGCCGGGTTGGTCTGTGGCCACGTGAACATCCTCCGAGGGGTCAGGGGCGGAGCTCGTTGCTCCATGAGCGCTCCGTCAGAGCAGACGGACGCGCGTCAAGACAGCCACTCAGCGCGCAATGAAGCAATCGAGGCTACGGAGAGAACGGGAGGTTTGCGTCACCGAGGGACGACGGGAACAGGTCGAATCTTAGCATCGCCCGATTTCCTCTTCCAACCCGAATCTCGGGGTCGGAATCGCCGGCTCACGACCCGTCGGCGTTACAGCCGGCGCCCCTGCGGGCCGCGACCAGCCACGCCTCGCCGCGATGCACAACCTCGAAGCATGACGACTCGAGCCATCCGGCACGAGCCGCCGCCGAACGACCGACCATCACGTGCGTCGCACCCAGGGCGTCGAAGCCGGCAGCGGCCAGGTCGGCGCGGGCCGCGGCGAAGGCCGCTTGCTCCGCTCGGGCGGTGCGCTCGTAGACCTCAGCTGTTGCGCCGAACAACAGGGCATGGCGCTCGTCCGCCAGGACGAGCGGCCTTCGCAACCAATAGCCGAGGGAGCTGTGGAATTCGTCGGGATGGACGGCCACGACGCTTTCTGCCGGCGTGTTGGCATTCACCCAGATGGCGGTCTGTACGGTGTCCGCCGGCGCCGCCCAGAACAAGGCTCCCTCCAACACCACGCCGACGAGAGCGTAGGCGGTGGCCAGGAGGCACACCAGCGACGCCGCGATCACCCAGCGACCGGTCTTGCGATCGCCGGAGGTTGCCGCCCGGGACGTGGCGGCACGGGTATCGCCCGCCGCGGTCCCCGCCCGCGCGACCAGTCCCGTAGCTCGCCCGAACCGCGTTGCCGCGAACGGCGCCAGGAGAAACCAGACCAGCACGAGCGGGCGTGCGTAGAGATTATTCGGCCCACCGACGGGCGGTCGTACAAGGGTCGCGAGCAGAACGATGGCAATGACCAACCGAATCACGTGCGCCTGCCGCCCCTGTAGTCGGCCTCGATGCCGCAACCGGAGGACCTCGAAGACGGCGAGCAACCCGAGGATCCCGAACTCGACAAGGTAGACGGAGGCGGTGTCGAGGATGTTGATCAACAGCATGGGCCCGAACAGGGAGGACAGCAGCGCCCCATTCACCCAGCCACCGGCCGCCGAAACGTGGAAGACCAACCCGGCCGACGAGCCCGTCATCAGGACGACGGCGATCGGCAACGCGAGGAAAGCTGCCGCTATCGCCGGGGCACGCCACAGGGACCACGCATCCGTGCGCCACGGCGCGCATCGATACCCGAGGCTCTCGAAGACCGCCGCGCCCGCAACGCCGACGGCAAGCCCCAGAGCGACGTACGCCGAGAGCGCCGGCAGTCCGGCAAGCAGCAGGGCAGGAAACAGCCACGACGTACTCGTCGCCCCGGAAGGGGCCCGGCTCTCGGCCTCGGCAGCCCGGCGCATGACCAGGTGGACAACGAGCAGGGCCACCAGCACAGCGGCCATATGTTGCGGCGCCCAGATCGTGGTCAGAAACGGAGCGTTGAACTGCCGCTCGTTGTGATGGATCCAGTAGTCGAGGTGGGTCGACGGGATCGCCGCCCGCAGACCCGTGAGACCTCCACGCAACGGCCCGCCGACGAGCAGATTCATGATCGTGTCGATCGTCAGGGGTACGAGGTCGAAGCCCGCCATGAACGTGGCTCCCAGCGCGGCCAGCAACGGGACAACGCCCGTCGCGCCCGACCTGCGCCCACCCGTAGCGACGATCGAGCGGGCGGTCACATAGGCGACGAAGGGGGTGGCTATGGCCGTGACGAGTGTGAGTACGAGTAGCGCCGCATAGATCAGGCTACCGCCGCCCGCAAGACTCGAGAGCCCTCCGCCAAGCCGCGCCATCGACGACGCCACGAGGTGGAAGCCGTAGTAATAAGGGGACGCGTCAGCAACATGAAGAAAGGGGTTCGGCGGTGGAAAGACATCGGCGGACGTGAGGGCCGTGGCTGCCATCAGGTGCTTGTACCAGTCGGTCATCGCCATGCGATGGATGCCGTCGGCGCGCTGCAATCCGAACGTCAGAAAGGGCACGTAGCACAGCAGTGCGAAGCCGGCGCCGGCCGCCGCCAGGACCCCGAAATGGGCGTTGCGTTCGGCAGCCGGCACTCCGAGCACGCCGCCCCGCGCCGCGACGACGGCATCGGGAACGACGCGGCCGTCGTGTTGCCCCGTCAGGGCCGACGGGCCCTCGGTGTCGCCTCGCCCGCTGGCGCGGCTGCGCGCCTGCAACAAGGCCGGCCCGCCGACAACCACCGTTCCGGCGGCGGAGGCCAGCAAGACGACGAGCCACGACGAGCCGAAGACCTGCGAGGATACCCACAAGGCCAGTGCGGCAACCGCGATCCCGCCGTAGCCGATGGCCACCAACTCGACGGTATCCGTTCTCAGAAAGTTCGCACGGAGCCACAAGGTCGCCGCCAAGGCCGGCGCACCAAGCACGATCAAGACTGCGGCGACGAGGGCGACGGGCTCCATAAGGACGTTCGGCGACTGTACGTGAGAGTAGGCGAAGTCTACTCGATCGGGGCTCGAGTCGGACCCGCCTCTATGCACGCGGCGGTCCGGCGGGCGGTGAAGCTACGCTAAGATCCGTCGCATGAATACCCCTCTACCCCCTGAAGACCGGCTCGCCTTTCTGATCTGGCTCCCCGTCTGGGGTTTCCTGCTCGTGGTCGCGTGGTGGACGACCGAATCGGTCTATCAACTGCGGGACCTCGCGGTCATCGCAAGCCTGTACGCCCTGTTCGCCGCGGCGCTGGTCGCGGGAACGCGTGTCCTCGCTCGCGGGGGGCGCCTCGGCCGGTCGGGCGCGGCGCTGCTCGTCGGATTCGCCCTCGCCTGGCACCTGCGCGAGCAAACACGCGTCGAAGGCGCCGGGGCAACCTTGTGGACCGCCCAGGGGCTGATCGAGTTCCTACCCGTTGCGGCGGGGCTGGGCATCCTCTTCTGGATTGTCGAGACCGTGAGTCTGCGGGGGCGAACGGAGAGCGCGGCGTCGGTGAAAAGACCGCTCATCCACTGGCTGGTGGCGACCACCGTTTTTTTTCTCGTCCTGGGCACGAGCTTCTTCGCTTCCGATACGCTCCGCTGGCACGTTCTGCGGCACAACCGGATGTTCGGCACGATG
>CAYSHI010000113.1:0-12337 GCA_964430745.1 uncultured Acidobacteriota bacterium
AAGGCGGATTTCACGCTGCGCTACCATGTACGGCATCGGCGACAGTTAGCACCAGACGCGGGAACAAGAAGAAGAGAGGCTGACATTGTTTCTCCGAGATCTTCGTCACGGCGCGGTGTCGCTTTGGCGCGCCCCTACCTACTCGGTGCTGGCGATCGTGACCCTGGCGGTCGGCATCGGAGCCAGCGTCTCGATGTTCACGGTGATCCAAGGGGTGCTATTGCGCCCGATGCCGTACGAGCGACCCGAAGAGCTCGTCACGCTGTGGAATCGCTACGAGAGCACCGGTGCGGAAAAGGTTCAGATCTCGCCGAATGATGTCCTCGATTTCCGCGAGCGCGCCGCGTCGTTCAGCGGCGTCGCCGCGCTGCGCAATTCGACGGATGCGGCGATCACGGGCGAATCGACGGGCGAGCAAATCAACCTCGCGCGCGTCACCGCCAACCTCTTCGATTTGCTCGGGCGCCGGCCCGTCCTCGGGCGCAGCTTCATCGATGCCGACGAGCAGATCATGCCGAACACCAACGCCCCCGCAATCTTGAGTCACGATCTGTGGGTTCGCCGCTACGGCGCCGAGGAAGGGATCATCGGGCAAACCATCGAGATCGACGGGTCGCCCCGCGAGATCGTTGGCGTCATGCCCGACGACTTCGAGCTCCTCCTCGCACAACACGACGGCGGCATGGTCGCCGGTGGCGCCTTCGAGACGGTCGACGTGTGGGCCCCCGTCCCGCACCGTTGGATGAGGGGTCCGCAGCGTGGCTTCGGCACGACGCGGGTCATTGCCCGACTCGCCCCGGGGATCACGTTGGCGCAGGCGCGCCAGGAGATGGCGGCGATCGCCGCCGAGCTGCGCACCGAGCACGCCATCCACGAGCAGCGCGGCGTCGCGGTCGACGTCTTCCCGCTCCATGCCGACGTCGTCGGAGACGTGCAACCGATGATGCTGGCGCTGTTCGGCGCCGTCGGGGTGGTGCTCCTGATCGCCTGTGCGAACGCGGCGAACCTTGCTCTCGTGCGGGGCTCAGGGCGCTCGAGAGAGGTGGCGATCCGCGAGGCGTTGGGCGGGACGCGCGGGCGCATCGTTCGCGAGTTGCTCGCCGAATCGGCCGTCTTGGCGTTCGCCGCCTGCGGGTTGGGGGTGATGCTTGCGACCGCGGCCATCCGCGTCATCATCGCGCTCGCCCCCGCTGCCGTTCCTCGCATTGAAGAGGTGCGCATGAACATGACGACGCTGGCGTTCGCAGTCGCAGCGGCGGCGGTAGCCGTGCTGTTGGCGGGCGTGGCACCGGCGATCCGGGCCGCGTCGCCGCAGCTCGTCCCCGCGCTCAAGGACGGCAGCCCGGCCACCGGGCGGCGCAGCGTGGTCGGGCGCAACACCGTCGTGGTTGCCGAGATCGCGCTGTCGATGGTGCTGCTCGTTGTCGGCGCCCTGCTTGCGCAAAGCTTCGCGGGGATGGCGAGGGCGCCCCTGGGGTTCGAGGTCGAGACGACCATGACGATGAAGGCCTCGTTCCCGTCGGTACAAATCGGCGACGCCGACTGGCGCAATCGTATGGGGCGGATGTACGACGAGTTGCGCGCGTCTATCGAGTTGCTGGAGGGTGTCGAAGCCTCCGGATACGCCTCGCCCGTTCCGTTCGGCGGGCGAGGCCTCGAGGTCCCCTATAGCGACCGCCCGGTCGCCGGTGGCAGCTGGGACGGCAACGTCGCGGAACGGTCGACGGTGAGCGCCGGGTTCTTGGAAGCGCTCGGCGCACGGATCGTCAGCGGCCGTTCGTTCACATCGGCCGACATCGAACGCGCCCGGGGCGTCGCCCGGCAGAAACAAGCGGCGGCTCAGGCCGCCGCGGCGAGCCCGGGGACGCCGGCGCCGGAACCGGTGGCCTCGCTCGTCGTCATCGATGAGATCGCCGCCGCCAATCTTTTTCCCGCTACCGAAGCGGTGGGGCGCACGATCTGGCTGGGCTCCGGCGTCGGCGACACCTGGCGGCCGTACGAAATCGTTGGGATCGTCGAGCACATTCGCCACGACAGCATCGTCGGAACGGATCGCGAGGCCGTCTTCGTGCCGGCGACCAACCCGCTCAACATGTCCTTCGTCGTTCGTACCATCGGCGACCCTCGGAGCCTGCTCTCGGCAGTCGAGACCCGGCTCCGCGCGCTCGATCCGCAGGGCAATGTCTTCGAGGCCAGGACGTTTGAAGAGGCGGTCGGCGAGGAACTCGCGGCGACCCGGTTCGCGGCGGCGCTCGCAACCGCCTTCGCGGCGCTCGCCGTCGGGCTGGCCGCGGTGGGCCTCTACGGCGTTATCACCTACTCGGTGACCCAGCGCACCCGCGATTTCGGCGTGCGCGTCGCCCTCGGCGCCGGCCGTCGCGAGATCCTGAGCCTCGTGCTCGGCCAGGGGCTGGCGCTTGTGATTCCGGGCGTCGTCCTCGGCGCCGCGGCGTCCTTCGCCGCAACTCGCGTCGTCGCGAGCCTCTTGTACGGCGTGAGCCCAAGCGATGTCGGCACGTACGTAGTGGTCGGCGTGTTCCTGGTGATCGTCACTGCGCTGGCTAGCTACATACCGGGCCGGCGCGCGACGCGTGTCGACCCGCTGGACGCGCTGCGTTTCGAGTAGGAACGGGCGGTCGAGGAATGGGACCGCCTGGTGCGGACGGGAGGCAGGTGAGTTCGTCGCGCCACAACGCAAGAAGGGATCCGGCCGTTTCAGCCGAACCCCTTTGTTGGTAAGGCTTACATCAAAGTGCCCAAGAGAGGACTTGAACCTCCACGGGCCGAAGCCCACCAGGTCCTGAAGATATTTCAGCGATCTACCGCCCCGTACCGCTCCGTGTTTCCCGGAGCCTCAACGTGAGTGTTTTCAACCACTTAGGCGTCTTCCGCTCTGACTGCGCGTGCCGCCCATTACCGTTCGTTGACGCTACGTTTGTTAACCGGCCGTTAACTCGCGCCACCATCGACCACCTCGAATCGCCGCAGCTTCGCGGCCCGGAGCCCCACCCCCGAAGTGATCCAGAATCGTCCTCAACTGGATCGAGGAGTTGAAGGAGCGGGTGGCGGGGCGGTAGCCGGGCGTTCGCGGTCCCGTTGATCCCACCTCGCGATTCCACATACGCTAGGGTTGTTCGCCCCCGCCGACACGGACGAAAGTGCCGTGGTCGGAAAGTCACTGGGTCACTACGAGATACGTGAGCCGCTCGGCTCCGGCGGCATGGGCGACGTCTACCGTGCGCACGACACCTCGCTGAACCGCGACGTCGCCATCAAGGTCTTACCCGAAGATCTTGCCGACGACCCCGACCGGCTCGCCCGCCTGAAGCGCGAGGCGCATCTTTTGGCGGCGCTCAACCACCCGAACGTCGCGACGATATTCGGCTTTGAGGAGTCGGACGGGACGCGCTTTCTGGTGATGGAGCTCGTCAAGGGTGAGTCACTGGAGCAGCGGCTCGCCGGCGGGGCGCTGCCGGTCGACGAAGCGCTCGGCATCTTCCGGCAGATCGCCGAGGCGCTCGAAGCCGCCCACGACGAAGGCATCATCCACCGGGACTTGAAGCCGGCCAATGTGGTGATCACGCCCGAGGGTCGGGCGAAGGTGCTCGACTTCGGGCTGGCGAAGACCGTTGAGAGGGCGGATGCCGACACCGGCATGAGCCAGTCGCCGACGATCACCATCGCCGGCACCGAAGCCGGCGTGATTCTCGGCACCGCGCCCTACATGAGCCCCGAGCAGGTGCGTGGCAAGCGACTCGATAAGCGGGCCGACATCTGGGCGTTCGGGTGCGTGCTCTACGAGACACTGACCGGATCGCGCGCCTTCAACCGGGAGACGATCGCCGACACTCTGGCGGCCATCCTCGAGTTCGACCCGGACTGGGATCTCCTTCCCAACGCGACCCCGGTGTCGGTTCGATCCCTGCTGCAGCGCTGCCTGCAGAAGAACCCGAAGCTGAGGTTGCGCGACATCGGCGACGCCTGGGTCGAGATCGAGACGACGCTGACGGGGCCGATACCGGCCGAGGCAGCCCAGCGGCGTGAGCACTCCGGTTGGCCGTCGCGTGTGTGGGCTACGGCAGCGATTGCCGCGGCGGTGGTTGTCGGGCTCCTGCTCGGGTGGCTGGGAAGCCGACCCTCCACCGAATCCGCAACGCTTCATCGTTTGAGCCTCGGCGGGGTGACTCGCCTCACATTCGACCCGCGTTTCTCCGAGTGGCCAACCTGGTCGCCCGACGGAACGCAGCTGGCGTTCTCGTCAAACCGCGACGGCGATTTCGACATCTATGTCCGCCGCGTCGAAGGCGGAAACGAGGTCAACATCACCGAGGATTCCGAAGACTCACCCGCCGATGATTTTCAGCCAGCTTATTCCCCCGATGGTGACCAGATAGCGTTCATCTCGACTCGCAACTCGAAGACGACGACAGTGAAGATCGGCGCAAGGTTCGGATTCGAGTTCCGTACCTTCGGAGGTGACCTATGGGTTGTCAGCTCACTCGGCGGCCAGCCCCGCCGGCTTGCCCAGGAGAGCAACTTCCCGGCGTGGTCTCCGGACAGACGGCGGATCGCTTACGTGAGTGGCAGGGAGGACCACCGTGCCATCATCGAGGTTGACGTGGATGACGGGTCACTGCACCGGGTTCTCGCGGAAGAGACTTCGACCTGGGAAATAGTCAGACTTCAGTACTCACCGAACGGAGCCTGGATGAGCTTTGAGGCTCTCAATCCTGACCGGGTCATGCTCATGCCGGCGACCGGCGGAGCACCGCGCGAGCTGCTCAGCGGTATCAGCCACGTCTGGGATCCTTCCGGGGATCGCCTCTATTACGTGACGCGGAGCCCGTCGGGCGGGACCGCTTTCGAGTCGGTGAAGATCGATCCCCGAACCGGAATCCTGCAAGGATCGCCCGAGGCCATCGGCGTCATGACGGGGATTTTCCGCGACCTGGCGATCTCGCCAGACGGCTCGCGTTTCGCCGTTTCGGAGCTCGAGGGATCGCTAAACCTCACGCAGTTGCCCCTGACCCCAGATGGCGCAGCCCCGAGTGGGCCAGAGGAGGAGCTCAGCAACGGTCGGGTGCTAGACAGATACCCAGCCTACTCACCCGACGGCCGGCGGATCGCTCTGGCGAGCGACCGCCTCGGGAAGGAGGAGGTCTGGATTATCGACATCGAGACCAAGGCCTTCGAACGGCTCGAGCTCCCCGGCAACGACCTGGGAGCCAGCCTTCCGTTTTGGCATCCTGATGGCCAGCTGCTGGCAGTTACCCGCCTCTTCCCGGATGGATCCTCAGTGTGGTTAGCAGCCGTCGACGGCAGCCATGCCGAAGAGCTGCAGCCGCCGCAGACGAGATTGCAGGGAAGCCCGTTTTCACACGATGGGGGGAGCCTTCTTTACGCCAGCAATATCGACGGCGTCTTCCAGTTGTTCGCCTTCGATCTTGACAGCTGGCAAAGTCAGCAACTGACGACAGGCGCGGGTGACAAGGGCCTCGGTTATTGGTCCCCGGACGACCGCTGGATCGTCTTCAACTCGAACGCCAGTGGCTATCGCCAAGTTTGGAGAATCCCGTCTTCCGGCGGCGACGTAGAGCAACTCACCGAGGGGACCGACAGGATCGTGCACTCTTTCTTCTCTCCCGACGGACGCTGGGTCTATTTCCAGCCCAACCATCAAAACATCTACCGGATGCCCTTCTCCGGAGGCGAACCGCAAGCCGTCACCACGTTTCCCGCGTCCGGGCTCTTCCTTGAAGAGCCCGCGATCTCACCCGATGGTCGCCACATCGCCTACTGTCGCAGCAACGGTGGCTCAACTCTATGGATCCTGACGCTGCAGAGATCGCCCCGGTGACATGATTGGCAAGATACTCAGTCAATGGTGGCGATGTTCGGGTGGTTGAGCGCCGCCGGCAGATGAGCCTCCCGCTTCAAGCGGGCGAGTCGGTCGCCAAAGAGAGAACGAGACTCGACCAATTCAGCCGAATCTCTTTCTTGAACCGCTTGCATGTAAATGCCCAAGAGAGGACTCGAACCTCCACGGGCCGAAGCCCACTAGGTCCTGAACCTAGCGCGTCTGCCAATTCCGCCACTTGGGCTGCGGAGCGGGAATTATAACAGCGAATCCGTGCGAGGTGGCGTGCAGGTGAGGCGCCGTTCTCGAGCGGTCGGGTAGGCGGCCGGTGGGGCGGCGGTGCGGCTGTTTCCGTCTTGGGAGCAGCAAGGTGGCGGCCTCGCCGACCGGCGGGCAGCTGCGCTACTCGATGTCCAACAACACGAACACTCCCAGGCGACGGAAGTCCTCGCTCGCCTCGGAATGCAGCATCGGCACGCCGCCGGCGCGGGAGTCGATCACGAGGCGGTAGACGTAGTTGGAGCCGAAGGTGAAGCGGGTGCGCGGCCGCAGCAGGAGCGTGGAGCGATCCGAAGGCGCCAGGGTGACGGTTTGCGCCTGCCCGTCGATCGACGCCGTGACCTCGTTGTCGGTGGGGCCGTTGACGAGCTCGATGCTGAGGCGCTCGACCGGTTCGGCGGCTCGCACGACGATCTCGGCGCGGGAGCGGCTCTTGACCCAGAATCCGTGCAGGCCGGCCTCGCGCTGGTAGGTATTGGCGTCGAGGAAGTAGACGTCGAAGGTGTCGCCGGGCTCGAGCTCGACGCGCCGGGCCTTGGGATCGGTGTTGAAGGGCAGGTCGTTGAGCATGCCCATCTCGGGGGGCAGCAAGGTGAAGGGCATGTGCTGGGTGTGCCGGCCCGGGGCCTGCGACGAGGTGAAGGGTGTGAGCACGATCTGCGAGAGAAACAGCGCCCACACGACCCAGGCAACGAGTGGCCCCAGCATTGCAACACCGGCGGGAATGACGAAGAACGGGGCGTAGTAGAGGCCGATGAAGTAGCGTGAGCCGATCGCCCCGCCGCCGCCGATCCAGTCGGCCTGGATCACCGTCATGTAGGCGAGCGCGGTGACCGCAGTGGCTCCGATCAGCAGGGTGTGCGGCGTCAGCCATCGCCGCGGCCCGCGGGCGACGTACGCGATCAACGCGAGAATGGCCGGCAACATGTAAACGAGTACACCCGCGTTGCGTCCGACCCAGAGGTAGGCGAGGAGGTCGGCCGCCAGGTGGTCAGGCCGGGGCAGCCGGTCCTTGTACTCGCTCACCTCGGTGATCATGGCGCTGCCGATCGACTCGAACGGGCGGTCGCTGTATTGCAGCGGGTAGGGCGCCGTGAAGCTCTTGCGGTCGCCACCCATGTAGTTCCAGTCGCCCGTGTGGACGTGGGTGACGGCGAACAACCCGATGACGACCATGGCAGCGGCGAGGCCGAGAACGACGGCGTGCTTGAAGCGGCGGCGCAGGAGCATCCAGGCGAGCAGCGGGCCGATCAGAATGATGCTGGGCGGCTTGGAGTACGCCGCCACGCCGTACAGCGCCGCGGCGGCAACATCCGTCCAGGCGCCCGTAAGGATTCCCGACGGCTCCCACGCAACGTCGTCCGGCCAGCCGGGCGGGCGCTCCTTGTACAGCCACAGAAAGGTCGCCAGGAATCCCACCGACATGTTGAAGATCTCCGGCGTGATCCAGAAGAAATACAGAAAGGCGATGGAGCCGAGGAAATACGCCAGCACCCACGCCGCCGCCACCTGCGGCTGCAGCACGCGCCGGAGATAGGCGTATCCGCACAGCAGCACGGCGATCAGCAGGAGGGCATGGAGCAGCAGAAAGCAGAAAGCCGTTGTCGTTCGCCACCCGCACGAGCGGCGCCGCGGCGAGCGAGTAGATGAACGCCTTGGCGAAATAAAGCCGGCCGGTCTCTCCCTCGCGGCGCAAGAACATGCCCGAAGGCCCGCCGGCGTAGCCGCGGTCGTAGACGTACTCGAGGTCGTGCTCCTCGTAGCGAATATCACCGTCGAACGCCAGGCTGTACGCCATGGCGTAGTAGGTGGCCTCGTCGGAGAAGAAGCTGCCCTTGTGCGCCGCCACCGGCACCGTCAGGGCGACGGCGATAAGGGCGAGCGAAACGACGAGCAGGACGCGGAGCGAGAGCTTTTCGGTCACGGACGCGGGTGCGGTTGCGCAACGGCCGGAAGGATTCCGAGATTGCACGATTCGGCACGCAGCATATCATCCTGGCGCATACCCACCACGCGACCGGCGACCGGCCGAGGCCGCCGGCGCCCGGCACGCCCACGCCGCAAGACGACAGCGCATGTCCGATACGAGCACCGAACCCGTTCCACCGAGCCCGGCACGTGACCTGAGCTGGCTGTGGAAGCTCGCGGTCAGCGTCGCCCTGCTCGGCATCCTGGTGTGGACGCAGGATCTCTCGGGCGTGTTCCGCCTCATGCGTCAGGCGAGCCCGGCGTGGCTGGCCGCGGCGACCATCGCCATGTTCGCCGAACAGACCCTCACCGCCGCGACCTGGGCTCTGTTGCTGCAAGCGCGCGGGCTGAAGGTCTCGGTCGTCAAGGTGATCCACATCTTCTATCTGAGCTTCTTTCTGGGTACCTGGCTGCCCTCGAGCACCGGGCCGGACTTCGTTCGCACCTACTACCTCGCGAAGGAGATCGACGGCTACGAGGCGGTGGGGTCCATGCTCCTGCTGCGTTTCATCAACCTCTTCGGCCTGGGGCTTTTCGCCGTCGCCGGGATCTTGGCGCTGCCGTCGCGGCTGCCCGTCGAGGCCCTGTTGTTGGCCCTGCTGCTGGTGGCGGGGAGCACCGGCGCCCTGGTGATCGGGTTCACCGAGCGGCCCCGCCGCTGGGCGACCAAGCTGCTCGACGCCGTCGGCCTGCACGGGCTCAGTCGGGTTCTCGGCAAGTTGCACGACGCGCTGCTTGCCTACCGCGGTGCGCCGGGGGCCGTGCTTGCCGCGACGATCGTCTCCCTGGTGGTGCAGCTATTGCGCATCCTGACCATCTACTACGCCGGCCTGGCGCTCGGCGCCACCGTGCCGCTCGTCGACTACCTGGTGCTGGTGCCCGTCACCACCGTGATCACATTGCTGCCGATCAGCCTCTCGGGCCTGGGTGTCCGCGAGGGAGCGTTCGTGTGGTTCTTCGGCCGCGCCGGGATGAGCGAGGCGACCGCCTTCAGCCTGGGCCTGTTGATCTTCGGCCTCAGCCTCGTCCTGTGGGTCGTGGGGGCGCTGCTTTACTGGCAGGAAACTCCGGAAGCCGACCCGGAACAGGTCTGATCGACGATCAGCTCACAGGTTGCGTCGAGGTCGGAGGCGGCAAGCTCGTAGCATCTCGCCTGCCGGGCGATCCGCACCGCGGAGTCGACCCCGTATGCCGGGTGAGCGAGCGCGTTCAGCGTGTTGGCGAAGAGACGCGAGACGGCATCACCGCTGGTGAGCTCGCGGATCTCGGGCTGCGCGGGCCGGGGCGAGGGCGCGAGGAAGATCAGCGAGTGCAGGCGCCGGGGAGCGTCGGCCACGCCTCCCGGAAGCGACTCGGCCGGGACACAGAGCGCGGCGCCGGTGTCGACGGTGTCCTCATGCAGCTCGGAGACGCCGGGCGGCGGGATCTTGAGGTGGATGGCGCGGGGAAAGGGGACCACCGCGGCATCGCCGGGATCGAACGGTGCGAGCTCGTCGCTCAGATACGCAAAACCGTGTCGGGTGAGCGCCCACGCCAGCGTCGACTTGCCGGCGCCCGAGGGGCCGACGAGAACGATCGCCCCGTCGGCGTCGGCGAGAGCGGCCGCGTGAACGAACAGCAGATCGGGGCGCTGGAGTTGCAGCGCGATCGTCAGCGCGTTTTCCATCTGCGCCAGGATGTCGCCGGCGGTCGGAGCAGATTCACAGGGCTCGCCCGCTTCGGCCAGGAGGAACCCCTCCGGGTCGGAGCTCGTGGTTATGCGGTAGTCGAGGTCTGCGTCCGACGTCCCCTCGGCCGGTTGCTCCATGCATCGGTACAAGTTCCGAATCCACGCCGCGAAGCCCGCGTCGGGGCACCGCACGCGAACGTTCTTTCCCAAGACGAGAAGATCGACGATGGGTTGCAGCGGTCCGTCTCCTTTTGCGTCCGAACGGGCGAACGATGCCGTGGGGCTACCCTGGTAGAATCGCGCCATCACCGGCGCAGGATAATTGTATGCCCCAGGATGAGCCATCGCTGATGCCCCTGCTGCGTTCCGCGGCGGAGGAGCGCTCTGACCTCGGGGGTGCGCGGCTTGACGATGCGCAGGTCGAGTTCGTGGTTGATGCCGGTCTCGGGCCCCTCCTGAACCACATCGCGCAGGACGACAAGGCTGCCCTCTCGCATGCGAGCCGCACCCGTCTGGCCGGCGCGGACATGGCGGGAGAGGCACGCTACTCACGCATGGTGGCGGCGCTTGGCGAGATTCTCGTTGCCCACGACGAGATCGCCCACGGGGTGACCCTGTTGAAGGGAATCTCGGTTTGCCGAAGATACCCGCGGCCCCATCTGCGCACGATGAGCGACATCGATCTGCTCGCGTCGCCACGGGTGATGCAGCACCTGGAGAACCTCTTGCCCGAGCTCGGCTACCAACCGGGCGAGTTCGGCATGGGGCCCGGGTTTTACCGGGGCCACCACCACACGCGCCCGTTCGTTCATCCGGTCAGCGGCGTTCGCATCGAGGTCCATCGGGCCCTGTTTCCGTCCGGCCGCAAGATACCCGACGACAGCGCCCTCGGGATCGAGAGAGCGAGGACTCAGATTGTGGTGTCCGCTTTCGAGGGGCATGAGGTACGACGCTTCGGACCCGAGATGGAGTTGTTGTACATCGCGGCGCACTGGGCGTACGACCTCCATCTCCCGCTCGTTCATATCGGCCTGCTCGATGCCCTCTACCTGATTCGCGACGAAGGGGAGGGGATCGATTGGGACCTGATCGGGTCCTGGTTCGACGCCCGGGAGGTCGCCACTCCATTGTGCGTCCTGTTGGGCTACCTCTTGCAGCACCGGTTGATCGATCTCGACCCTACGGTGATCACTCGGCTGGAGGGAGCTCCCAAGTGCGTCGGTCGCACCGGAAGACGTGCCCTGCACCGAATCGTCGACCGATCCCTGGACGGAGGGCTCGGCAACGGCTCCCCCACCAGGGACGTGCTGGAGATCGTCTGGCAGGCTCTCGTGGCCCCGGCGTCGCCCTGGACGAAGCTGTATACGGTGCCGATGGACGTAGCGTTTCCTCCGCACCACCCCTCCCGGTTCAGCCCTGCCTTCCAGCTCCAGCGCTTTCGTTCGCTGTTTTTTCGACAGCCCGACGGCTGAGCGGTGGGGGATGGACGATGGGTATGGGGATGCGCATGGGGCACCCGCTAACGAGGAATGATCCTCTGCCACGCGGGCTTTTTCTCCCCGCGACGTTTCTTCTATTCAATTCAGAATCGGATCCGTGTATCATACTAAGGACTCAGCCCCTGGGTTACTGGATGGAGAGGTGGCTATATGTCACAAACAGGTCTGCAAGATCCATCAAAACGTAAATTCATCAAGAAGGTGGCTTACGTCGCACCGACGGTACTGACTGTGTCGGCCGTTGCGTCGCTGGCGTCGGCCGCTTCCGGCGTTTGGGACAAGAGGTACGTCGGACCCGGCGAAAAGACGGGATCCGGGTAGACCACCAAACGCATCGGTGTCGCAACCGGGCTTGCGCCCGGAGCTCGGGGAGCGCAGCGTGCGCGGCGATTGTTTCGTTCGCCGCCAGCTACGGTATCGCTCGCCCGAGCATTGGTTTGCCCGCTCCTCTCCTCGCCCGGGTACGGGCTCGCGATCGTCGTTGATTCCCCTCAGGCAAGCAGGCCTTCGTCCGCGAGCTGCTCGAGGACTTTTCCCAGGTCGGCTGCGACGACCTCGAGCGGGGGCGTCGGCTCGAAGGCCTCGCTCGTCGCCCGGACCAGATCGTCGAGCGTCTGCGTGCCATCGAGTCGATTCCAGATCACGGCAGAGGTGACGTTGAGCACGTGCATCTTCTGGCTGACGGGGTCGTACAACACCCACTCGTCGTCGACCTTTCGGGACACGACGTCTTCTCGCGCCTTGGGGCTGTTCGTGCCCCGCGAGGCAGTGTTGTCTTCGGGTGGGGTGCTTGCCATCGGTGCGATCTCCGTGCGGTGGCGAGACGAGGTTGCCATCCGGTTAGTGTGCTGTCTCCAACATGGCTTGACACTTGCAGAGGGAATTGCGGGCGAGATCAAGGAAGGGCGAGGAAGGCGATGCTACGGCATCGTCGACGAGCCCTGACGCCGAGATCGCGCGCAATCCCCTCTGCCCGTAGGGTAGCGGCGGGACGGGGCGATTCCTTTGTCGCGGCTCCTCGACGATGTATGAACATCGCCGTCGTCGCCTCTCCGCGGACTCGCC
>CAYSHI010000114.1:0-3704 GCA_964430745.1 uncultured Acidobacteriota bacterium
CCCTCTCGCCGTGCGTGCCCAAACCACCGCGATCACCGCCAGCACGACCATCGCGACCACGTTGCCGACCACGCTGCCCGGGTACGCCTCGAACGCGATGTTCGCGACCAGCCGCAAGATCAGGGACGTGGCCACAGCGACGGGCAACACGGCGAGGTCATAGCGCAGCACGAAGCGGTACGCGCCGAGCAGCATCATCCCGACCACCAGCCCGGAAGCCACCCAGGCGAAGATGCCCTGCGGGTCGCTGGTCGCACCCAGGAATCCGAGCGACACGAGCAAGGCCGAAAAAAGGCGGGTGCGGCGGCTCCAACCGTCGGTCCAGAGGCCGGTGACCGTGCACACGAGCAGCAGGAACAGCGTCGTGTTCAACAGCCCCGTGACCGGTCCCAGGGCGGTGGCCAACAACGGCGAGGCAGCGTCCACGGCGGCATAGTCGGCCCACGGCGGTGTCAGCGATGGCCCGGCCGCGCCCAGCGCGACCCGCGCACCGGCAACGAATGCCCCGAGACAGGCGCCAACCCAGATTGTCTCGCCGGACCCCGCGGCCGAGCCGCCGGCGTCGGCCAGCAGCCGGTGCGTCCACCCGGCCACCAGCCCGACCACGGCTGAAAGGCCGATCGAGGCGATGGCGACGCCGATCACCAACATGACCACTTGCGACGCCATCGGCACGGTGGTCGACAACCCCGCCATTGTCGCCGGCCAGTCGTTGACGAACTGGAGGACGGTGAGAGCAAGTACGGCCGCTAGAAAGACGAGAAAGGCCCGCACAGAGAACCTGCCCTTGGCCCATGCCATGCCCCCCGCAACGGCGCCGGCGAGCATCACGAGCGTTCCGATCACGGCGGTGACGATCGACAGGAAATCGGGGACGACGTTGCGATTTCGGTCCGTGCGCGTCCATTCCTCCGGAATGTGGACGAAGCGACGCGCGTCGGAGGCTTCGTCGCCGACAACGTCCACGACCACACGGGCCGAGCCCTGATCGAGCGGATAGTTGTCCGGATCTTCGAAGGTGAACGTCCAGTCGCGACGTTCGGGCCGCTTCGAGGTCTCGGCCGAGATCTCCGTCAGCCCCCCTTCTTCGTCGGGCGTGCCGAACGGAAGACCGAACTGGCGCCGGATCTCTCTTCCGGCCACCTGGCGCGCCTCATCCTCCGACAGATCGGCGCCGGGGCGCGCCTCGGGGAGACGATGAATGAACCGCACCACCTCCCCGTCGCTCGAAACCTGCACGATGTACTCCTCGGCGCGCTCGGCCACGTCGCCCTCGAAACGGGCGAAGCGCACCGACCAGCGTGGCAGACCGAGGTACGTTCCCTCGAGCTCGGTGAACGGCTCCTGCCCCCCCTCCTGCCAGACAAAACGGTGGTTGGGGCTCGGAAGCGTGAGCGCCGACGCCATCGCTCTCCACTCGGGCTCGAGAGCGATGCCGCGGGACGTCAACTCCTGTCTCGCCACCTCGATCGCCTCCGCCCGGTCGATCTGAAACGGCGTCGCTTGCGTGTCCCATGTCGAGAATCCGAACCACAGCGCCAACCCCACCACACCCGCCACCGGCAGAATCCGTTTCACCGTCGGGTGCATCGCCCCGATGTCGGCGGGCGCCGGCGCGACTTCGACGCGCTCGGGCGCGGGAGCCGGCTGCCACGCGCGGTTGTAGTCCTCGGCCGCAACCTCGACCCAGGCCCCGGCGGTGGAACGCCTCCAGAAAACGATGATCAACGGCACGAAGAAGAACGCCGCCAGAATCGTTCGGTCGATCCAGGCGCCGGGCGACGACTGCACGAACAACGGCATGGCGAACCACGCGACGTCGTAGGCGTAGTGAAGAACGATGGCGGGCACCAGGCCGAAAGAAAGGTAGATGAGCCCGAACCCGAGCGATGGAATGATGAGCTCGACAACGCGCGCATAGGCAGGCTGCGTCGGATACGGAGCGTGCGCGGCGCCGAAGATGAGCGCCTGGATGATGAATGCCGCGAAGATCCATGCCTTCGGCCGGCCGAACCTCTTGCCCAGCAAGGCGGCGCCGGCCAGCGGCACCGCGCGAAACAGGCATTCTTCCCAGAAACCGGCCTGCAACGACACGGCGATGGCCGTCAACCAGGGAAAGTAGGTGGCGAGCACGTCGGGCGACCCCAGCGCCCCCGAGGGCGACCACCAGCCGAGAATGTTGTGGGCGATCAGGTAGAGGACAACCTCGTAGGCGAAGAAGATGCCCAGCAGCAGGTAGCCGATGACCGTGTATCCGGCGATCGACGGGGAATTGGCCACGCCCGGCGACCACGAGCGCCAGAACTGGATGTGGCCGGGGAACGCCCGGCGCGTCATGGTTTCGGCGGCCATGAAGCTCACCGCGAAGATGGCCGCCATGCCGATGAAAAGACCCAGCGCGACGGTGATCTGTTGCAGCAGGAAGTTCTGGCTCGACAGGGCGGTGTCGTACCCCATCCACAGAAGCGGTAGCTGGTTGAACATCACCAGAACCTGAAGGAACGATATGAACACACCCCAGTAGACCGGCTTCCGCCACAGGACCCAGCGCTCGCGGAAGAGAAAGAACAGCGCCACCGCGCAGCCGATCAGCAGGTAACCCAGCAGCGCGCCCACCTGGGCGAGGGCGCCGATCAGATCGTTGGTCGATCGCATCTCGGCATAGCGACGCGAAAAGGCCTCGGGTACCTCGAGGTAATGGGTCAGCTCGGTAAGCTCGTCGCCGCCGACGACCAGGCGGAGCCTGAGACGTCCGTCGCCGAAGCTGGCCCCCCGGCGCTCGTACTCGAAAGTGTGGTCGATGCGATTGCCCGGCCGGGTCTCCTGTGAGCTCTCGACGCGATCGAAGGCCGCGAGGTCGATGCCCCAGTCGACGGTCGCCGTCCGCTCGGCGACCGACAGCGCCTCGGGCTCGGAGAGCGCCGCCCCCGCGGCGTCTTCCGCAAGTACCTGAACGAAGCCGTAGGGCTCGCCGCCGGGGGTGAACCGGATCCTGGTCTCGTTTCGCTCCCGCTCCTTGAAGTGGCGGACCGTCCACCGGTAGGGATGAAAGGCTCCTCCCGCCAGCAACTCGCGGAAGGCCTCGGGCCCCCCGCCTTCGAGCTCGATGAACTCCTGCACCTGCGGCGTGAGGCTGAACGACGCGGCCTGGCGATAGCCTTCCGGCCCCCAATCGAAACGTTCGGCCAGATCCCGTGCGGATTCCAGCGCACCCTCCCGATCCATGCGGATATCGAGCGAGACGATGGGAAAGGCCCGCGGGAAGTAGATGAAAGCGAAGATCCCGGCGGCGACGCAAACCACCACCGCGGTAATCCAGAAGACCGGCCGTCTCAGCATGCTGGCGCCTCCGCGCAATGAAGATGTGTCGTTCCTACCTGCCGGGAGAAGTCTCGTCAAGCGGCACGGCCGAGTTGAAGAGGCCTCAACCGATTCACGCTTCGAAACACAGGCTCCATGACCGTCTCATCAGGAGGTCTGGAATCAAACCGAAAACCCGATCTCAAAGTAATAACGCTTGGCGCGGGCAACCGACTCGAAAAGCTCCGGGGCGATCGCGCAGGCCAACACAGCATCCGAATCAACCAGCGCTGGCGCATCTGCTTCCGATGGGCCCGCGGCGATGCATTCGACGTAGAGATCGCCGACTACCACTGATGAGGACCAGCGACTCATGACGACGAACGCGAACGCCCCGATACACC
>CAYSHI010000115.1:0-30016 GCA_964430745.1 uncultured Acidobacteriota bacterium
GCACGCGAGTCGGGCGGACTACGTCGCCTGGGGACTGGTCGTGATCGGCGTCTCGGGCCTCGTTTCCCACTTCTGGATCGACGAGTACAGCGGCATGGTGTGGTCGGCCGGAACGCTGTGGGCCGGCTTCGCCTACGTCGCGGGGCGGGGTATCAAGGCGGTGGCGAGCGCCAAGGTTCAGCGAGGCGTGAAGCTCCACATCACGCTGGCTTTCATCAATCTTCTCGGCGCCGGCGTGCTGGGCATGCTCATCGGATTCGAGAAGCAGCTCATCCACGTGCTGCCCGGTTATATGTTGCACAGTGTCTACGCTCACGCCCACCTGGCGGCGCTCGGATGGGCGACGATGATGGTCATGGGTATAGGACTGCGGCTGTTTCCGATGGTGCTCCCAGCCGCCATGCCTCCGGCCTCGCGCACGTGGGCGAGCGCCGTCCTGGTCCAAATCGGCCTGATGGTTCTGCTGGTGGCGCTGCCCGCGACTTCGCCGGTCGCGACTCGCGGCGGAGCGCTCTTGGTTGTCGCCGGGCTGGCGGCCTTCTTCGCCCAGGTGGTGTGGATGAGGAGACACCCGAAGCCACCGCCGAAGGACCTCGAGCAGCCGGATATCGGCACCTGGCATGCGATGCAGGCCGTCGTCTATCTCCTCATCGCGACGGGGATCGGCGTGGCGCTCGCCTTTGCCCCTCCGGGGGCGTGGAAGGTGCGCGCCGCCATGGCGTACGGCGTCTTCGCCCTGATCGGTTTCCTTGCCCAAATCGTCATTGGCATCGCCGCCCGCATCCTCCCGACGTTCGCGTGGATGCAGTTCTACGTGCGCGGCGACTTCAAGGTGTTGCCTCCCTCGCAGTACACGATGCACCTGAGGGGCGCGCAAATCCTCGGTTTCGGGCTATGGACGGCGGGCGTGCCGTTGCTCGCCTGGGGGCTGAGCTTCGACCAATGGGCACTCGTGTCGACGGCGGCGTGGATGCTGTTCGCCGGGCTCCTGTGCAACGCGGTCAACGGAGTGCGCATCGCCCGACACGCGTTCGAGGCCCCGTCTGCCCGAGCCGCTCCCGATCCCGAAGCGATCGCCTGAGGGACAGCGCGTAATGCCGGAGCGATCGCCCGAAAGCGAGCTCGTCAGGCTTCTGCGGCGTGGCGCTTCTTGAGCAGCTCTTGCACCATGTCGGCGAGGGTGAGATCGGTGAAGCTCTTGATCAGCTCGGTGCGAAACTGAGTCCAGGTGTCGTGCAGCGGACAGGACGCCTCGTCGCTGCATTCGTCGAGGCCCAGCACGCAATCCTCCGTCAGCCGGCGGATGTTCTCGACGGATTCGAGGATCTCGAGAACCCTGATCTTCTCCGGGGCACGCTTGAGAAGAAAACCACCGCCGCGTCCGCGTACCGAGCTCAGCAGGTCGGCGCGCGCGAGGTCCTGAAGGACCTTGGCCAGGTAGTAAGGCGGGATATTTTCCGCCTCGGCAACGTCGGCTGCCGACGCGGGAGATTCCTGATCCTCCCGCGCGGCCATGTAGGTCAACGCACGAATGGCATACTTACCCGAATCCGTATAGATCATAAGCTGTCAATCGTCCCCAGAAATTGACGGATAGTCGAACGAGGAACGCATAGGGTAGTGCAAATCCGGAAAAAAGGATAGCTGTATCGCTTTCGTTGTCTCTTACAAATCTTTACCCTGTTGCACTTCAACCGCGTCGATGGGCGAATGTATAAACGTTGCAAGGAGGTCGCAATGACAGCAACCAACGACGCAGCGACGATCGCCCATGTTTTGAACCGTGTCGCCTACGGCCCGCGCAACCGCGATTGGCAAAACGCCCAGGAGCTTGGCGCCGAGGGATACGTCCGAGCGCAGCTCGAGCCGGAAAACATCGACGATGGTCGCGTCCACGAGACCCTCGGCGCGCTGCCGACGCTGATGATGGACATCGGTGAGCTGTATCGCGCATATCCTCCGCCGCAGCTCGCCGAGCGTCTGATGAGGCAGGACGAAGAGCTCGACGAAGAAGCCCGGCGGCGCCTGGCTCAGCAGTCACGCATCCCCCTGCAAGAGCTCGGTGCAGCCCGCATGGTGCGAGCGGTCGACAGCAACCGCCAGCTTTCCGAGGTGCTGGTCGACTTCTGGTTCAACCACTTCAACGTGTTCTCCGGTAAAGGGCAGGTGCGTTTCCTGATCTCCACGTATGAGCGGGACGTGATCCGGCCCCACGTGTTGGGGAGCTTTCGCCGCATGCTGGGCGCAGTGGCCCACAGCCCGGCGATGCTCGTGTACCTGGACAACTGGCAATCGGCTTCCGAAGAAGGGCGCGACGTCGCCGGCGCGGCCCCGCGGGCTCGCAACGACGCCGTCGAGGATGCGATCCGGCGGATGCAGGCTTCGGGCCGCGTCGATCCGCGGCGAATGCAGCAGATGCAGCGGCAGAGGCAGCAACAGCAACGGCAGCGGGGCAATCGGCCCCCGGGCCTGAACGAGAATTACGCTCGCGAGCTCCTGGAGCTGCACACGATGGGCGTGGAAGGCGGCTACTCGCAGGACGACGTGCGCGAGGTCGCGCGCGCCCTCACCGGCTGGACGCTGACGCTCGGCGGGCGAGCTCCGGAGGGTCCGGGGTTCGTCTTTCGACCCGATTGGCACGACGCCGAGACGAAGAGGGTCCTAGGCAATGAGCTTGCCGCCGGTCGCGGAATGGAGGACGGTGAGGCGGTGCTCGACATGGTGGCGAAACACCCCTCGACGGCGACGTTCATTGCCACCAAGCTGTGCCGCAAGTTCGTGGCCGACGAGCCTCCGGCCGACCTGGTCGACACGGTGGCCGGGACCTTCCTGAGAACGGGCGGAAACCTGCGGGCGACCACCGCGGCGGTGCTCCTTTCCGAGCACTTTCTCGGAAGCGAGTACCACGGTGCGAAGGTGAAGAGCCCGATGGAGTTTCTTGTCAGCGCCGCGCGCGCCCTCGAGGCGCCGGTCGGTACCAACGGGCAGCTCGGACGGGCGCTGCGCCAGCTCGGCCAACCGTTGTACGGCTCTTCGCCCCCGACGGGCTATCCCGACACCGCCGTCGAGTGGACGAGCGCCAACGCCATCCTCGCTCGCATGGACACGGGCTCGTTGCTGGCCGCCGCCGTATTCGGCCCCGCCGGCGCCGGGTTCCCCGGCGGGCGGCGATCCGCCCCGGGAGACCCTGCCGAGCGAAATGATGAGCGACCGACGGACACGCCTCGTCGCGGCCGTCGCGGCGGGCGCGAGCGCGGCCCGGAGGGAACGATCGAGCAGCGCTCGGACGCATTGCTCGCCCAGCTACTCCCCGGCGGCGCCGACGCTCAGACCCGCGACAAGATCGTCTCGTGGGGCGTCGCGCAGGAACAGACGCCTTCCAACGCCGAGATCGCCACCTTGATTCTGGGCTCCCCCGAGTTTCAACGCAGGTGACAGGAACAGCCCCATGACAAAGAACTATTGCTGCGACGAATATGCCCGCGCGAACGGATTCTCCCGACGGATGTTCATCCGCACGGGAGGCTTGGCGATGGTCTCGTGGGGCGTTGCCCCGCGCTTCGTGGGCCGCGCCCTGGGCGCGACGGCGCCGGCTTCGAACGGCAAGAAAGTGCTCGTGTGCGTTTTTCAGCGCGGCGCGGTCGATGGGCTCAACATGGTCGTGCCGCACGGCGAGAAAGCCTACTACCAGGCGCGCGACAACATCGCGATCGAGCCTCCGGGGCGGGGTGACGGGCGCGCCATCGAGTTG
This sequence comes from uncultured Acidobacteriota bacterium, assembly GCA_964430745.1. Lineage (GTDB taxonomy): Bacteria > Acidobacteriota > UBA890 > UBA890 > UBA890 > CBDCGW01. Next base: position 3,752 of record CAYSHI010000115.1, read on the forward strand.
GACGGGTTCTTCGGACTGCACCCGTCGTTGGCCCCGCTCGAACCCTGGTATCGCGACAAGCACCTGGCCATCGTGCACGCCGTGGGGTCGCCCGACGCGACGCGCTCGCATTTCGACGCCCAGGACTACATGGAGACGGGCACGCCCGGCGTCAAGACGACGTCCGACGGGTGGCTCAACCGGTTGCTCGCCGAGACCGCGGAGGCCGAAGTCGCGGCGCCGCATTCGCTCATGCGTGGAGTGGCGATGACCGAGCAGGATCCGCGCTCCATCGGTGGTCGCCAGCCGTCGTTGACGGTCGGGGATCTACAGCAGTTCCTCGGAGGGCGGGGAACGCCGGTTCGCCGGGCGCAGCCGAGCGATGAGACCATGGACGACGCCAACGATATGGCCGGTGCGGACACATCGGCGCAGATGACCGAGCGCCAGAGGGCGGCCGAGGCGCGGCGCCGCGCGCAGGCGAACCGAGCCGGTGGCGATGCGCGTCGTCGCGAGGCGCTCGCGAGCGGATTCGAGGCGCTCTACGGCAGCGACAAGAATGACCTCGTGCTGGCGACGGGCGCCGAAGCCCTCGATGCCGTCGCCTTTCTCAAGGCCGCCGACCCTCTGCAATACCGTGCCGCGAACGGCGCCCGTTATCCGGGCGGGCTCGGCGTTCAGCTACGCCAGGTGGCGCAGATCATCAAGGCCGACGTGGGGCTCGAGATCGCGTTCACCGACATCGGCGGATGGGATACGCACCGCCAGCAGGGAGCCGCCACCGGGCTGCTGGCCAACCGGCTGTCCGAGTTCGGACAGGCGCTGGCGGCGTTTGCCCAGGATCTCGGCGATCGCATGGAGGACGTGGTAGTGCTGACCATGTCCGAGTTCGGCCGCACCGTCGCCGAGAACGGCAGTCGCGGGACCGACCACGGCCATGCCAATGCCTGTATGGTGCTCGGCGGTCCGGTCAAGGGAGGACAGGTCTACGGTCGCTGGCCGGGCTTGAAGCGCGATCAACTCTACGAGGGACGCGACCTGGCGATCACCACCGATTTTCGCGACGTCTTCGGAGAGGTCGCCGATGCGCACCTGTCGCCGCGCAACCGCGACGTGCTGTTTCCCGGACACCACCTCGATCCCGCGGGCTACAAGGGCTTGATCAGGTCGTAGCACACTCGGTACGTGGTCTTGAGCGGCTTCGCCGCGTCTGAGGTAGACGGGAGGTGCGAGATCTCGATGCTGCCCTTCGCGTGAAGTGCGGGTTCTTGAGCGGCTTCGCCGCGCTTGGGGATCGCAAACACACGCGAGAGGACAGCATCGAGATCACGCACCTCCCTCAGATCTGATGCGCCGAGTCGGCCCTGCCACGTCCCGCATCTGCCCGGCCGAGACGACTCCCCGTGCCAACCATGGAACGTTGGGGGCGACTCGAAGGGAGAATTCTCCGGCGCCCGTGGGCGGCCGAGCGCGAGTGCATGAAGCAAGGCAGCACCCAAGGAGACACGCTGAACGCGCGGGCACCGGAGAATTCTCCCCCGAGCCGGAAGACGGCGGAGCCGGCTTTCGGGGGATGCCGAGGCCTCGACATCGTCTCGCCGCCGGTCCCTGAGGAATTACTCCTCGCTGGATCGGCCGGGCGGAGGTGTCGGCGGGCAGCGGGCGTTCAGCGGGTCAGAGAGGTGGCTGCCTGGCGCCAGGCAATAGTGCTCGGCCGCCTATGCTGCCCGCCGATACCTCCGGCGGACGGCGGCGGGTGGCACGTCCATCTCAGAGCATCAGGGTGGTCGGTCCGGGTGCGTTTGGGTGGGGAGCCTCGTCTTGATGGGACCGATGCAGAGGGCGTGCGTAGGGCAGCGATGCCCTTGTCGCGTGTACTGCGCGCCATGAGAATCCGGCGAAGCCGCTCCCTTTCCCCGCGCACCTCACGCGAAAGGGTATCGCTGCCCCTAGCGTGCCCGCCTAGCACCCAGGCTCCCGCCTAATACGCCTGCCCGCCAACGCCTATCCGCGATCGGGAAAGAGCCGCGCGGCGTTGTCGTGCAGGATCGCCTTGTAGGCGGCCGACGACAGGTCGAGATCGAGAAACTGGCGAAGGTTGTGGTCCATCGTCGGCGCCCCGGGTCCCGGCCAGTCGGTGCCCCACAGGCACCGAGGCGCGAGCTTCTCGAGCGCCGGAATGTAGTGCAACAGCCGCTTCGGCGGGATGCTCGACAGGTCAATGTAGGCGTTGGGGAACCGTCGGGCGACGAAGATGGCGCCGGGGGCCCACATCGGCCGTCCGCAGTGCGCCAGGATCATCGTGAGCTCCGGGAAATCAATGCCCACGTCGTCGCAGTCCATGGGGTCGCCGTAACGTGATCTGGCCCCTGGAAAAACCGAGGTCCCGGTGTGAATCATCATCGGCATCCCTACCTCCTGGAGGCGGGCGTAGATTCCCTCGAGGGCGGGCAGAGCTTCCTCCGTGGCGCCGGGTCGGTACGCATTGACCCGCAGCTCCTGATGCGGCGGATGAACCTTGAAGCCGCGAATCCCCAGGTCGACGAGGCGATCGACGGCGCCGCGAGGGTCCTTGATCACCGCAGCGTCCCGCGGGTCGAGGCCGCCGAAGGGCAGCAGGCGCCGGGGATCGGCCTTCGCTACACCGGCGATCCAGCCGTTGACCTCGTCGGTGAACCCCATGAGACGCGGCGCGACGTAGTTGATCATGCCGATGCGGTCGATTCCCGCGGCATCCATCTGCCCGAGCACCGCGCCCGGGTCGTGCATCATCGCGGATAGCTCGTCGTAGTCGGGACGGCCGTGCGACATCACCTCGCGGGCTCCGGGATGGAGATGCTCCCAGGGCTGGATGTGGACGTGGATGTCGGTGATCGGGTAGTCGGGCTCGTGCACGTGATCCTCCGTTCGGTGGCGGCAGGATACCGCGTCAATCGACACTCGCTGCAAGCGAGCCGCCGGGCAAAGCAATATGATGAGGCCCGTTGCCCGACCGTGACTTTCGCACCCGACCATGAAGCCTCCCGCCGACAATCCCTTCGTTGACCCCGGCGGAGAGGTGTCCTTTGCGCCCGTCGAATCATGCGAGCGCCGTGAGCTCGCCCTGGAGGCCGCTCGCCTCGCCGCCGCCATCAACTATCACGACCATCGTTACTACGTGCTCGATGCGCCGCGCATTGCCGACGGTACGTACGACAAGCTGTTCCGCCGGCTGCAGGCCATCGAGGAGGCACACCCGGATCTGCGTGGGGCCGATTCACCGACCCGGCGGGTCGGCGGAGCGGTCAGGTCGGAGCTTCCGGAGGTGGAGCATCGGGCGCCCATGCAGTCGCTGGATTCCGGCGCCGACGAGGAGGCTGTGCGCGAGTTCGACGAACGGGTGCGCAAGGCGCTCGAGGTCGAAGCCGTCGACTACATCGGCGAGCTCAAGTTCGACGGGCTCTCGATCGAAGTCGTGTATCTCGACGGCGTGCTCGAGACGGGCTCGACGCGCGGCGACGGCGTTCGTGGCGAGCAGGTGACCGACAATCTGCGCACGATCGCCAGCATCCCGCTTCGGCTCAACGACGGTGCCCCGCCGATGTTGGCGGTACGGGGAGAGGTGTACGTCCCGCTGGAGGGCTTTCATCGGCTCAACAGGCAGCGCCTGGAACGCGGCGAGGAACCGTTCGCCAACCCGCGAAACCTGGCGGCGGGCGCCCTTCGACAGCTCGACTCGTCGATCACCGCGCAGCGTCCGCTGGACGCGTACTTCTACGACATTCTCGCGGTCGAGTGGGGCGGTGGCGCCGCGCCGACGTGCCACCGGGAGGAGCTCGACGTGCTGCGCGCGTTGGGCTTCAAGGTGAACGACCGCGGGCGGGCCTGCGCCGGTATCGACGAAGCTATCGCGTACCACCACGAGCTCGAAGAGGAACGCGACGACCTGCCCTACGAGATCGACGGCGTCGTCATCAAGGTGGACCGGCTCGACTACCAACAGTCTCTGGGAACGCGCTCGCGCAGCCCTCGCTGGGCAATGGCCTACAAGTTCGCCCCGCGCCTCGAGATCACGACGATCGAGGACATCGTCCTGCAGGTCGGGCGAACGGGGATCCTCACCCCGGTTGCGCAGCTCGCCCCCGTCGAGGTCGGTGGCGTGACCATCTCGCGAGCGTCGCTGCACAACTACGACCAGGTGATCGACAAGGACATTCGCCCCGGCGACAAGGTGCGCGTGGCGCGCGCCGGCGACGTCATTCCGTACGTGGTCGAGAGAGTCGACGACCGCCCCGACAGCGAGCGGCCGGCGCCTTTCGAGATGCCCGGTCGCTGTCCCGTGTGCGACTCGCACGTCGTGCGCGACGGCGCGCGATTCGTCTGCACCGGCGGCGTCTCGTGCCGGGCCCAGCTCGTCGGAGCGGTGCAGCACTACGCCTCGCGGCACGCGCTCGACATCGAGGGGCTCGGAGAAAAGACCGTTCGCCAGCTCCTGGACGAAGGCCTGATCAACGCCTCGATCGTCGACATCTACGCGCTGACCGTCGAGAAGCTGGTGCCCCTCGAGCGCTTCGGCGAGAAGAAAGCCCGCAACCTCGTCGATGCCATCGAGGCTCGAAAAGAGATCTCACTGGGCCGATTCATCTACGGGCTCGGGATCCGTCACGTCGGCGCGCATGTTGCCGAAGTACTGGCGCGCGAGTTCGGCGACGTGCGCGCGCTGATGGATGCCGATGTGGATCGGCTCGTCGGTGTTCACGAGATCGGGCCGGGCAGTGCGGAGAGTGTCGTGCAGTTCTTCGCCGAGCCGCACAACCGCGGGGTGGTCGAGCGCCTGCTCGAGGCCGGCGTGGCCCCGCAAACCGAGACGCGTCCCGACGACGCGCACAAGGGCGCTTTCGACGGCGAGCGTTTCGTCGTCACCGGTGCGTTGGTTCGGTGGAGCCGCGACGAGGTCGGCGCCCTCCTGGAGGGCGCGGGCGCCCGTGTCACCTCGTCGGTCAGCAAGCAGACGGCCTTCGTCGTTGTCGGCGACCAGCCGGGGTCCAAGGCGCGGAAGGCCGAAGAAGCCGGCGTGCCCGTCCTCGATGAGGATGCCTTCGTCGATCTTCTCCGCGACCGTGGGATTTCGGTAGATTGAGCCCGTCTGTCCGAGCCTCGTCCGCTGGCTCTCGGCTGATACAATGAGGCCCATTCATCGCCCCGTGGCGTCCTCGAGGACGCCGGTGGAGGCTGCCAGGATCCCGCCAGATCGAGGACAGCATGAGCGCTCCCACGACTCACACCACGCCCGACGAATCGACGTTTCGTATCAGCACCATCCAGGCGGTGCGGGACCAATCGTTGTTCCGCGGGCAGGAGTTCACCTTTCAGGTGGAGCAGGAGTCGGGCGACGGCACTGTCGCGGCGTTCGAGGTCAAGGTCACGTTCTCGCCGATCGCCATCGCTATCGCGTCGCCCGAGGACAGGGTGCTCACCGATGATCTCGCGGGCGTGCTGGTGAAGCGGACGCTGGACGAAGGCAATCGGCAAGACCTCGACATTCGCATCACCAGCGACGGCGCGGTGAAGGTCGGCGACAAGGTGGTTGACCGGATCTTTCCGCTGGTCGGCTAGGGCCCCCCACGGAAAAGGGGCAGCTACCCGCCGCGCGATTCGGCGATTTCCTCGTAGAAGTCCATCACCTCTCCCGCGATGCGATCCGGCGAGAAGCGCAGCGCAAACCCGGCCGCGGCTTCCGCGTCGTAGGCGAAGTGCCCGCCGATGATTTCCTCGATCGCCCAGGCGAGGCAGGCCGAATTGCGCGGCGGTACGACGATTCCCACCCCCTCCGACGGCACCCACGCAGAGATGCCTGTGGTCTCGGTGACGACGAACGGCGTGCCGACGGCGGCGGCCTCCATGCAGACCTTGTTCAGAGACTCGAGGGGCGAGGGGACGACCACCGCGTCGGCGGCGGCAAGGATCTCCAGCGCCCGCGAGGGATGCACGCCGCCGGCGACGTTGACCTTGTCGGCGACACCCTTCTCGTCGGCTCGGCGACGGAGCAGTGTGGCGATGTCGCCGAATGGTCGCACGCTCAGCGACGCAACCGTCCTGATCATCGGCCCGTCGCTGAGCAGGACGGTTGCGTCGCCGATCGCGGCGGCGGCGTCGACGAGGTAGTCGATCCCTTTGAACGGGTGGAGCCGACCGAACGAGAGCACCAGCGGGCGCCCGGCGGTGCCGAAATCCTCGTCGACCCGCGCGCGAGCCGCCGCGCGAAAAGCCTTCGCCGAATCCGAGTCGGCGCCGGCAGCCTCGGTCGCTTCCGCGGACATGTTGAGGGGAATGACGCGGCGTGGATTGTCAGGCGACAGCGCCGCGATGTGCTGCTCGAACATCGGCGAGATGCAGCGGAGCGCGGCGGCGCGCCGCAGAGTCCGGTTGACGAGGGCAGCCGGTACCACGTGCCGGCGCATGCCGTACGAGCGATCGGCCACTACCAGGACGTCCTCTCCCATCGGCGTGATCCCGACAAGTCCGTCCCAGCCGCTACGCATTGTGGCCAGCATGCCCGCCGCGCCGTGGGGATAGGCGACCTCGAGGTGCAGCAGGTCGATGTCGGCGCCGTGTTGCTTCAGATAACGGCTCAGCGCTCCCGCTGCCGGGGCGAGCTGGCGCGTTCGCAGGAACGGACGCCCCGCCGTTGCCAAACGGTGGCTCCATGCGGATTCCTCGAGCACCGTGATGGATCGCGCGGACGGCGGCTCAGCGGCTTGCGTCGCCCCCGGGTCGCCCGGCAGCGTGGCCGTCGTTTCTCCCGATTGCACCGTCAGCGGCTCTGTGCGGGCTGTGCCTCCCGGCGGGCGGCGTTGGACGACGGCCGGAGCGGGGGTTGTCAGCAACCGAAAATCGTGCCCGAGGCGTTCGATTGCCTCGGCGAAGTCGCAGTGGACCCTCCATCCCAATGCATCGGGTCCGAGCGCCGGCATGAACATGGCGATCCGCATCGTTCGGCTACCTCTCCGGAGCGAGCCAGGCAAGCGCCAGGCGGGTCCCGGGAATGTCGGAGCGCTCGAGCAGGTCGACCTCCTGCGGGCCGAGCACGCGCGCTACCCGTAGTCCGGCAGCGTATATCAGCGCGCCCAGGATGGTGAGTCCGACAGCTTCCGGAACCGACGGGGCAAGAACGGATCGAAGCGTCGCCAGGGCCAGGCCCATGGCGCCGGCTACCACCGCAACCTTGGCTCCGAATCGCCACGGAAAGCGAAAGCCGTAGTCGCGGTGGCAGAGGACATAGGCCGTTACGTTGACGACCACCCGTGCGCCACCGAACAACAGCGCTCCGGCGACGAGGCCGCGACTGCCCGAGACGATGAGAAAGAAAGGCACGACGATCACCTGGAGCGACTGGGTCCACAGGACGGCTCGGTAGCGCTCGTCGATCGACAGCCAGATGATGCTCAGGTTGAACGCCGTCTGTGCGTAGAGCAGCGCGATGAAGACCCGGGCGACGGGGATGGAGGGCGTGAACTCGGTGCCGTACAGCAGCGGGATGTAGTCGCCCGCCATGACGAATAGCCCGACACCCGCGGGCAGCAGGAGCACGAGTTGCGCCTTGGAGATCCCGGCGAATGCCCGCCGTAGCTGGTCCGGATCCTGCCGGGCGCGCAGGTGCGCGAACATCGGTCGGTACAACCCGCGGAAGCTGGCAACCATCAGCCCCACGGTCATGAACGCGAGCGAGAATCCGTACGAGAAGATGGCGGCGTCGCCGCGGCCCAGGATGAGGGCGAGCGCCGGTGTGGCGAACGCTTTGTCGGAAAAGTACAGGGAAAGCTCGAACGCGTAGGTGAACAGGGCGAATCCGGTAAACCGACCGCGCTCGGCGACGACGCTGGTTCGCGTGGCCGCCGGGTCGGCAGGCGCGAACGCCGACCCGCGCTCGTCCGCGGGAAGGGACGCGAGCATCCCTCGGGCGTAGAAGAGACCCACCAGCGCCGTGATCACCGAGCTGGCGACCACCATTCCGAACACTCCGCCGACACGGAGGCCGCCGAAGGCCGCGGCGCCCACGAGGATCAGATCGAGGCTGCCTTGTAGCAACGACAGCGCGTTGGAGCGAAGCTGCCCGAAAAACGCGTTGAGGGTCCGCACGCAAAGGTCGACGAGCGCGCGAGCGACGATCAGGACGGAAGCCAGTCGCAGGATGAGGACACCGTCGGCGCCCATGTCGAGGGCGACCGACAGAGGCTGCGCGAAGACACTCAGTGGAATGATGACGATCGCCAGCAACAGGATGCGGAACGCGGCAACGCGGCGCACGAACATCACCACGGCGGGCGCGCCCGACGACGCCTCGATTTCGGGCAGGAACTTGGTCAAGCTCGTCGGAATGCCCAGCCCCGTGAACATGACGGCAGAGGTGGCGACGCCGACGCCGGTGACGTACACGCCGGCGTTGAGGCCGAAGCGCCGCGCCACGATCATGCCGAATGCCAGGCTCAGCAGGGCCTGGAGGGGAACCAGCACGGCGTTCCAGAAGGCGGCGCGGCCGGTACGCTGGATAAGCGTCGGTTCCGGCACTTAGTGTCCCACGTCGTAAATAGGGTGACGTTCGCAGGCGGGAGTCACGGGTGAGCGCAAGGCGCGGCGAGGAGGCGATGCCTTGGGTATCGTCGACGAGACGCAACGCCGCGATCGCGTGTGACTCCCGCCTGTCCAACGGATGGCTGCGAGATGGGCGCATCTGCGGCGTTGTCTCTCCTCCACGATGCGCCACGGCATCGTCTCGTCGAGACGCCTTGTATCTGCACCCATCTCACAGCCACGAACGTTACCCTATTCATGACGTGGGACACTAGCTTCGTCCGCTCGCCGTCTCGGCGTAGAAGGTGAGGTAGTCGTCGGCGATTCGCTGCACCGAGAAACGTGCTCGTGCCCGCTGCAGCGCCGCTTGCCCGACGGCGTCGGCGCGCTGTCGATCCGACAGCAGGGCGCATATCTCGTGCGCCAAGGCGGCGGCGTCTTCCGACGGCACGATGACACCGCTCTCGCCGCCCGTGTCGAAAATGAAGTCGGTGATGTCGGGGAGCTCCGTCACCACGCATGGCAGGCCGGTGGCCATTGCCTCGATCATGACGGTGCCGAAGCCTTCTCGCCGCGAGGGAAAGGCGAACACGTCCGCGGCCCGCAGGCACTCGGCAACGTCGTTTCGCAACCCCAGCCGTACGATGCGCTGTCGCGCCCCGTCCGCGAGGCGTCCGAGATGCTCGTCGAGAAAGGCAGTGGCTTCGGGGTCGTCGAACCGGTCCGGGCCGACTAGCAGCAGCGTGGCATCCGCGTGACGAGCGTGGATCAACTCCCACGAGGCCAGCAACACGTCGATTCCTTTGCGCTCGATGAGTGAGCCGGCGAACGCGACGACCGGGCCGCCGTCAGGAAGGCCCAGCCGCTTCCGAACCACGCCGGCGTCGTCGGCGGGGTGAAACTCGGCGATGTCGACGGACTGCGGAATGAGGCGGAGCCTGTCGGGCGGCAGACCGGACTCCTGATAGGCGCGTGCGAGGGCCGGTGAGATGGCGACGAAACCGTCGCAGCGGCGAAAAACGGCGTTGCGCAAGCGGGCGAGGCGATTCGCTTTACCGGCGAAAGCGCGCGCGTCGTCGGTGCCCAGCAGCGTCATCTCGAAGATCAGCGGCAGGCGCCGGAGACGGGAGAACAGCCAGGTCGTGTAGAGAGCGTCGCTCTGCGCGTGAGCGTGGATGATCTCGGTGCGCCAGCCGTGCAGCAGCAGCCAGAAAAAGGTGCGGATTCCGAAGATCTCGCTGCGAAATCGGCCCGGTCGCAACCAGCGGGAGAGGCCCGGGATGTCGGCTCGCAACCGCCTGACTCGATACCCGTCGATGGCCTCCCATCGCGGTTGTGGGCCGTGCCCGGCGGTCACGATCGTCGTCGAGACGCCGCGGCTCGCGAGCTCGCGGCAAAGCACCTCGACCTGGACGCCCTGGCCGGCGAAAAGCGGCCGAAGACGCTGGATGACCATCGTGACGTCGGCAGTACCCCGGGGCGAGGACCGTTGAACGCTCAAAGCGTGGCACCAGTGTGCGGGCGCGAAGAGAAGCTCGCGCAGGGCTTCTGCAAGACCGGAATTCAGCGCCAAATGTTAGCAGGCCGTGGAAGCATCACGCTGCTTGGCCCACGGCGCGCGCGAGCCGGGGACGGCCACCGGCCGACCGGATGCCACCAGTTCCTGAGCGCAGAGGCGTTCGAGGTCGAGCTGGTCGAGGGGTTGGGCGAAGGCGATCGCGACCTGGTCGGGGACGCCGCCCGGTGACACCGTGCGAGCCACGCGCCCGCAGATGCGACGTAGATCCTGCCAGCCGACGGGAGCGTCGGGAAAGCTCACGTCGACCGCCGTTCCCACGGGAACGGCGAAGCCGATATCGCATCGCACGCCGCCGCGAGAGATGTCGGCGGCCATGCCGCGGGTGAGCAGGAGGGCAGGTGTCTCGCCGCTGACCTCGACCCTGAGTTCCACCGAAAGAGCCCCGTGAAGCGCGTGCCGCGGATAGCGGCGCCGCTCGTTCGTCGACCTGTTGTGCACTAACGGGGTCCTTGTCGTTCCTGCCACTGTCGGAGGCGGCGGGGAAGTGGATGGAGGCCGGACGATCCCTACATGGGAAATAACGGGGCCGTTTCGGGTTTTACGTACTCCGGGGCCAGAAAACGTGCGCCATGACGCTCAATCGGACTGGTAATAGCCGGAGTAGCTGCGGATCTGCTCGACCGGGACAACGCGCCGCAGTTCTTCGAGTGTCGTAAGTCCGCTATAGACCTTGCGCAGGGCGTCTTCCACCAGCGAGTTCAGGCCGTTGTCCATAGCGCTCTTACGGATCGAGCTCTCGTCGCCGCCCCCGCCGACTACCTGTCGGGTGGCGCGCTTGACTTCCCAGAACTCGTACAGGCCGACGCGCCCGCGCAGGCCCTTGCCGTGACAGTTAGCGCAGCCGGTGCCGTGCACGAAACGGGCGTCATCCGGGATGACCCCACCGGGATAAAACTCTCGCAGAATCTGCGGTTCGGGTGTGTAAGGCTTGCGGCAATCCGGGCAGTTTCGCCGCGCGAGTCGCTGCTGGATGACGCACAGCAAGGCGTCGGAAAGCGATGACGAGTCGAGCCCCAGGTCGCGCAGTCGCTGGACCACCGAGACGGCATCGTTGGTGTGCAAGGTGCTGAACACGAGGTGTCCGGTCATGGCGGCGCGGATGCAGGAAATCGCCGTCTCGTCGTCGCGGATCTCACCGACGAGAATGATGTCCGGGTCCTTGCGAAGGAAGCGCTTCGTGTATTCGGCGAAGGTGTTGCCGATGAAGTTGTTGACCTGGTACTGCGTGATCCCGTCGAGGTGGTATTCGACGGGATCCTCGGCGGTGACGATCTTCTGGTCGCCCTTGTTCAGGTGCGACAGCGACGAATACAGCGTCGTCGTCTTGCCGCTGCCGGTCGGGCCGGTGATGAGAATCAGCCCCTGCGGGTTCTTGACCAGCGATTCGTAGCGATCCTTGACGCTCGGCGAGAATCCCAGGTCGCCGAGGCCAAGGAGATTGCGTGCCCTGTCGAGCACGCGAATCACCGCGTCCTCGCCGAACTGGGTGGCGTGCACGTTGATGCGGAAGTCGATGTTGCGATCTTTGCCGATGCGCATCTTGAAGACGCCGTCCTGTGCGCGACGCCGTTCCGCGATGTTGAGTCCCGAGTCGATCTTGAGGACCGAGATGATCTTCTGGATGTTGCCCTTGTTGATCGGTGTCGTGCGTTCGTGGAGGATGCCGTCGATGCGGAAACGTACCTGGGTGCGCGTTTCCAGGTTCTCGATGTGAATGTCGCTGGCGCCCTCGGTGACCGCCTCGTACAGGAGCTTGTTGACGATACGGCGCATCTTCGGCAGATCGTGCGTGATGGTGATCTCGGAGCGGTGCTCGCCTTCTTCCCAGTCGACCTCGGTTTCGATCTCGAGGTCCTCGAGATCGACTTCCATCTGCCGATTGAAGTTGTACGAGTAGCGGATGCTCTCGCGTAGCCGTGTCGGCGCCGCGAGCACGAGCTTGAGGTCGGCGCCCTGCGCCTCGGCGACGCTTTCGAGCATGTCGCGGACCTGGATGTTGGTCGGATCGGAGATCGCGACCTCGAGCACCTCTTCGTCGTAGTCGAGACGCAGTGGGAGGATCTTGTTGCGCTCTGCAAAACGCTCGGACACCAGGTAGGTGAGCTGGTGGTCGACGTCCTGGGGCTCGAAGCGGCGGAATTCCATGCCCAGCTTCTCGGCGAGGATGGGATAAAGTGCATCCTCGTTGATGAAGCCGCTTTCGACGAGCAACCGGCCCAGCTTCTTACGCGACGAAGACTGCGCGGCTAGGCAGGTGTCGAGCTCTTTGCGGCTGATGAGACCGCGCGAGATCAGAATCTCCCCCAGCCACATCTGCCGGATCTCGTACCGTTGACGCATTTGGTAGCAAGCAGTCAACGCGTTCTGCAGCTCACTCGGGCCGACGATGGCAAAGGTGGTCTTGAGGCCGGTGGCGTTCTTGATCTCGTACAAGGCGTCGTCGTCCAGGTGCTCGGACGCCGCCAGCAGCAGCGAATCCTCGGTACGGTAGAGCGGCAGCACGCTGTACTTGCGCGCCAGCGCCTCGGGAACCACATGCAGCAGTTGCTGGTCGATCGACAGTGCCGGCTGGAAGAAGGGATTGTTCTCCCGCATCTGGTGGGCAAGGGCCTGGTTGAGTTGCTGGGGCGTCAGCACGCCCAGGTCGATGAGGATCTCGCCCAATCCCTTTGGCCGGCTCCGGAGGGTGTTGTCGTCGTACAGCGCCCGCAGTGTGGCGTCGAGGTTGGCAACCTGCGACGGGATCGCCTTGATTTGGACCCCGGCGCGCTCGCTCAGCTCGCGAAGCTGTGACACCGTGAGCGGCCGTTCGGAGGCCACCAGTATCTCGTCGCCGATTCGTTGCAGCGGCACGACGTCGAATTCTCGGGCCAGCTCTCCATCGAGCTCCGCGAGCAACGAGGTGCTGACATGTACCGAGAGGTGGACGTCGAGCGGCTCCACGTCAAGGTGCGATGCCGCCTCGAGGTCGCTCGGGTCCGCGTCGAAGAAATGGTCTTTGGTCTCCGGTGCTTCGTCCGTCGGGTCGCCGTAGTCCGACCCGTTCAATGCTCCGGTTGCGGAGATCTCGGCATCCGGGTCCTCGGAGTGCGGAATGTTCTCGCCCCGGAGGCCGTCGTCGAACACCGATTCGTCCGCGTTCTCGTCTCTTCCGGAGCGGCCGAAAAAGAAGTTTCGCACCGCGCGACCGGGTGGCGACGTCTTCGATTTCATACCGGCGCTGCGCGGGTGGGGCACGACGTTGGCGCCGCCCAATTCCGGCTCGAGCTCCGAGAGCGCCTGCAACGCTCCCGAATGCACCTGGTGAGCCGTCTTCGGGCCGAGTCCGGGTACGCGCCCGAGCTCGTCGAGCGGCGTGTCCGCGACCTCACGCAGCGATCGGTATCCGGCGTTGATCAAGGCCTGGGCCTTGGATCGACCTACACCCGGGAGCGACAGGAGGGACAGCTCACCTCCTGGTTCCTCATCGTCGATCGCACCGCGCGGGCGTGCGTCCTTTGGTACGAACCTGCTCAATCGCTTGTCGCCTCGTCGCTGTCGAAGTCCCCGCCGACCGCCTCCCGAGGCGAACCGGCTCGTACACCGACCAGCATCCCCCGAGACAGGACATGGGCTGCGTCTGCGGAGGCCAGATTCCAGAGGGGGCCATTGTACCCCCAACGGGGGGGTGATTTGTAACCCCTTTAGGCGTTTACAAACAGAGATCGTGCAATGCTGTGTTCGAGTGTTCTAATGTAATTGACAATGCTCATGAAAAACTCTTAGGATGCAGAAGTCCTTTGGGGGCCGGGAGGCTGTTCGGGTTCCGGAGCCGTGGGAGGCAGTTCGAGCTCTGACGCCGTCCGTGGGCGCTTTTCGCTCGAGCGCCCCGTGGGGCGGCAAGGATCCCGAGTGAGGCACGGAGATTTCGCACCATGATGGAGAAACTGAGCAAGGCTTTCGGCATCGCGCGGCCCGAATACGTCATCGTGCTGCTCTTGATAGCGATCCTCGGATTGCTCGAGTGGGTCGTGGCCGATCAACGGTTCTTCCTCAACTTCTATTTTCTCCCCGTCGTGGTTGCCGGCTATACACTCGGCGTTCGCGGCGGTGTGCTGGCTGCCGCTGCGTCCAGCGTGTTCGTCACGCTGTTTTTCGTGGCGGGGAAGCCCGAATTGATCCCCACCGAACCCGACTCGGTGGTGCGCGCATGGTGGGCGGACATCGCGCTGTGGGCCTGTTTCTTGATTCTCAGCGGCGCCGCGGTCGGCAAGCTCTACGAGCGCTCCAAGGTCGCGATGGACGACCTTCGACAGGCCTATTCCGGTGTGCTGGAGATTCTCGTCAAGTTCATCGACACCGCCGACCGATACACCGAGGCGCACTCCGTGCGCGTTTCGATCCTCTCCACGGAGATCGGCCGCGAGCTGTCGCTGACCGAGCAGGCCATCGAGGACATCCGCGTGGCGGCGCTGCTGCACGACGTCGGCAAGCTGGACGTTTCGATCGACGTCATCCGCAAGGCCGGCAAGCTCGAGGACGACGAGTGGGAGCAGCTCAAGAAGCACCCCGAGCACGGCGCCAATCTCGTCGAGCAGATGGGCGGCATGCTCTCCAATGCGGTGCCGATCATTCTCTTCCACCACGAGCAGTTCAACGGCAACGGCTACTACGGGCGCAAGGGCGAGCAGATTCCGCTCGGCGCCCGCATCATCGCCGTGGCCGACGCCTTCGATGCCATGACCACCGATCGGCCGTATCAGAAGGCCCGGCAAACATGGGAAGCGCTCGAGATCATCGAGAAGGGCAAGGGCGAGCATTTCGACCCCCGCATCGTCGATGCCTTTACTTCCGTGATGCGACGCCGGCCGGAGGGCGTGGTCCGCGTGCAGCAAGAAGAGACGCGGCTGATCTGAGGCCTCGACCTCCCACCCGCCGAGCAGCCCCGGTCAGACGCCCGCAAGCTCCTCCAACTTGTCGACGATCTTCGCCGTTGCGTCGGGCCGGGCGTTGGCTCGAGCTTGGGCGCCCATGTCGACGTATCGTTGCGGGCTGCCCGCAAGATCGGCGAGAGCACCGGCAATTCCCGGGCCGGTGAGCTCCGCCTCCGTGATCATCTCGGCCGCACCGGCCCTCTGCAAAGCTAGCGCGTTGTGTCGCTGGTGAGCTCCGGCCAGTTCGAGGGGCACGAGAATGGCGCCACGGCCGGCGGCCGCGAGCTCGGCGCAGGTGGTCGCACCGGCGCGCGAGACCACGACGTGGCAGCGGGCGTATTCTTCCGCCATGTGCGGCAGGTAAGGCTCGACGCGATCCGACCGAGCGGCTTTCTCGTAGGCCGCCCGGACGCGCTCGAGATCGGCGGGGCCGGTCTGGTGGGTGAGCGAAAGGTTCGCCGGCAGCGTGCTCAGCGATGCGATCATGGCGTCGTTCAGGATCCGCGAGCCTTGGCTGCCGCCGAACACGAGGACCTGCATCTCGGTGGCGGCACGGACGTCGGGGACCTCGGCGATCTCCGGCCGGATGGGATTGCCGCTGACGAACGACTTGCCGGGAAAGTGGCGTTCGGTGTCGCTCCAGGCGACCGCTGCCGCATCGACAAAGCGCCCCAGCCACTTGTTCGTCAGGCCGGGATCGTAGTTGGGCTCGAGGATGAGGGTGGGGACCCTTCGTAGGGCGGCAGCCAGCAGAATCGGGCCCGAGACATATCCCCCGACGCCGAGTACCGCGCTCGGTTGCAGGTCCCGCAGCAAGCCGCGGGCGCCCGCGAACGAAGGCAGCAGAGCGAGCAAGCCCTTGATACGGCGGCCGATCGAGCCGCCGCGTAGAGGTTCGGCGGGTAACGTGCGAACCTCGAAACCGGCGCCACCGATGATCTTTTCTTCCAACCCCCGAGACGTGCCGACGAAGACGACGTGCGCCTGTGGGTGGCGTTGGGCGAACTCGCGTGCGACGGCGAGCCCCGGGTAGATGTGACCTCCGGTCCCTCCGGCGGCGATCAGCAGGCGCGGTTTTCTCGAGTCAGTCGGCACGTCGTTGCCCCCTATGCCTCAGAATGTACAATTTGAGGCACCGCTATTCTCTCCGAGGAGTTCTTCGTGCTCAAAAGATCGTCCGTCAATCGTCGTCTTGTGTCTGTGCTGGTGACGCTCGGCGTCGGCGTCGCCGCGGCTTCGGCGATGTCCGCGCCCATCGGCGTGACGCAATCCGGTGGCGCAGATTACGACGAGTCCGTGCTTCTTTCGCGTATTCGCCAGCTTACCTTCGACGGGCCGCGCGCGGGTGAGGGATATTTTTCCCCGGACGGCACGCACATGACGCTGCAAAGCGAGCGCGAGCCCGGTAACCCCTTTTACCAGATCTACGACCTCGACCTGACTACCGGCGACACGCGCCGTGTCTCGCCGGGCTTCGGAAAGACCACCTGTTCGTTCTTCCAGCCGGGTACGGGCGCGATCATCTTCTCCTCGACACACCACGATCCGATGTCGTTGCAATACCAGTCGGACGAGCTCGAATTCCGGGCCAGCGGCCAGGAGAGGCGCTACGCCTGGGACTACGACCCGGAGATGGACGTCTACATCGCCCCGCGCGCCGCTCTTGACGCGGCCGGCGCCGATGGTGACGTGGCCACCGACGCGTTGGTACGGCTGACCGACGCGCGCGGCTACGATGCGGAGGCCAGCGTCTCCCCCGACGGCGAGTGGATTGTCTTCGCCTCCAATCGCCAGGCTTACGATCATCCGCTCAGCGCCGAAGAGCAGCGATTGCTCGAGGCGGACCCGGCCTATTTCGCCGAGATCTACGTCATGCGCGCGGACGGTTCCGAGAAACGCCGCCTCACCGACGTTGCCGGGTATGACGGCGGCCCGTTCTTTTTCCAGGACGGCTCGCGCATCGTCTGGCGCCGATTCACCGAGGACGGATTGATGGCGGACGTCTGGACGATGAAACCCGACGGATCCGATCAGCGACGCCTCACGGAGTTCGGCTCCCTGAGCTGGGCGCCCTACCTGCATCCATCCGGTGAGTACATCTTCTTTGCCAGCAACAAGCTCGGCTTCACCAACTTCGAGATCTACATCGTCGACACCGAGGGCACCAAGGAGCCCGTGCGAGTGACGACAACGGAAGGCTTCGACGGCCTGCCGGTGCCGTCGCCCGACGGTACGGTTCTCGCCTGGACATCCAGCCGACACGGCGACGGCGGACGCGGATCCGGCCAGATATTCGTCGCCGATTGGAACCACGAGAAGGCGCTCGAGTTGCTCGAGCAAGCGCCGCCACGGGAGAGGTAGACGGTGATGAGTCTTGGACGAGGCGTAAGAAACGGATGGACGGTGGGCCTCGCGGCCGCGTTGCTCCTGGTAGCGGCGGCGGCCGGGGCGCAGCAGGGCACCGCGGGCTCGCGCCCCCACGTCGAGTACCTCGCATCCGACGAGCTCGGCGGACGCCTCGTCGGCTCGGCCAATGCGGCGCGGGCTGCCGACTACATCATCGCGCGCCTGCAGGATCTCGGCGCGAAGCCTTTGCCCGGCCAGGACGATTTCCGCCTGCCGTTCGAGTTCACTTCCGGTATCAGCGACGCCGGCTCGACGTTTACGGCCACGGCTCCCGGTCTGGAACCGGGCGTGCGGAGTCGTCCCGACAGCATTCGCGGGCTGTCGTTTTCCAATACCGGCTCGGCTACCGCGCCGCTGATCTTTGCCGGTTACGGAATCACCGTCCCCGACAGCGAGGAATATCCCTACGACAGCTTCGCGACGCTCGACGTCGAGGGCAAGATCGTCGTCGTGCTGCGCTATCGCCCGGAGGACGTCGACCAGGAGACCCGCGCGCTCCTGGGCCGCTACTCGAACCTTCGCTTCAAGGCGATGCGGGCGCGCGAGCTCGGGGCCGTCGGCATGCTGGTGGTGACCGGCCCGCGCTCACCGAACGCGGGCGAGCTCATCGACATGGCATTCGACACGGCCGTGGCGGGCTCGGGAATCGTGGCCGCCTCCATGGGTGGCGCCCTCGCCGACGCACTGTTCGAGACGCTCCCGGACAAGACTCTCGAGAGCGTGCAAGAGGAGCTCGATACAGGCAATCCGCACGTCGTCGGGTTCGATTTTCCGGGCGTCGAGGCCACGCTCGATGTCAAGGTGGAGCGCGAGCGCAGCACGGGGTACAACATCGCCGGCTACCTGCCGCCGTCGGATCCGTCAGCGCCGACGATGGACAAGCCCTTCGTCATGCTGGGGGCGCACTACGACCACTTGGGCCTGGGCGAGAGCGGCAACTCCCTGGCGCGGGACTCGGAGTCGGGTGACGTACACAACGGCGCCGACGACAACGCCTCGGGCGTGGCCGCGGTGCTCGAAGCGGGCGCCCAACTTGCCGGAATGTCGCGCGACCGTGGCATCGTCCTGGCGTTCTGGTCCGGGGAGGAATTCGGCCTGCTCGGCGCCAACGCCTTCGCCGCCGACGGCGCAGTCGACACCACGGATCTGGCCGCGTACTTGAACTTCGACATGGTGGGGCGCGCGCGAGACAACGTGTTGACCATTCAGGCCGTGGGCAGCAGCGACATCTGGCCCCGCCTGATCGAGCGCACCAACGTGCCGATCGGCTTCGATGTGCGCACGCAGGACGATCCCTGGGTCCCGACCGACAGCACCGCGTTCAACCGAGTCGACGTGCCGACGCTGAGCTTCTTCACCGGGACGCACGAGGAGTATCACAGCCCGCGGGATGACGCCGAGCTGATCAACTATGAAGATCTCGACCGCATCGCGCGATTCGGCGCCTTGCTGGCGCGGCGTGTCGCCAACGAAGACGAAGCACCTGCCTTCGTCGCCGTGGAGCAGAGCGCCGAGCAGATGGGCTCCCGCGACGCCGTCACCGTGTACACCGGCACGATTCCCGACTACGCGGCCGAGGTCGAAGGGCTGTTGCTGGGCGGGGTCATCGAAGGCGGCCCGGCCGAGGAGGCGGGGCTGCGCGAGGGCGATGTCATCGTCGAGCTGGCCGGCCAGACGATTACCAACATCTATGACTACATGTACGTGCTCGAGGCTCTCAAGGTCGATGTCCCCGTCAAGGTCGCCTACACGCGCGACGGCGAGCGCATCGAAGGTGAGCTGACCCCGCGCGCAAGGAGGTAGGCCACTGTGGTTGCCGACGCGAGCCGTAGAAAGCTCCTCAAGCTCGGGGCGGCTACGGTCGCGGCGAGCTTTGCCGGAATCGAACGCTCGTTCGCGCGAAGCCTGACGGCGACGCTGGGTGAACAGCAGTTCCGTCACCTTCGCGCCGCCTACGGCTTGTCGCCCGACATCACCTATTTCAACCACGCATCGATCGGCACCATGCCGATGATCGTCATCGAGGCGCGCGAGCAATACCAGCGAGCCTGTGAGTCCAATCCGTGGTTGTACGTGTGGAGTGACGGGTTCGGCGACGCGCGCGAGAGCGTGCGGCAGAAGGCCGCCGCCTACTTGGGTTGCGACCTCGAGGAGGTGGCGCTTACGCACAACACCACCGAAGGCATCAACGTCGTTGCCCAGGGGTTGCCCCTCGGTGCGGGTGATGAGGTGCTGTTCAGCTCGATGAACCACGCCGGCGCCAGCGTCTGCTGGCAACAGCAGGCTCCACGCCGTGGCTTTTCGGTCAGGCGCTTCGACGTGCCGGCCCACCAGGCCGAGAGCATGACGCGTAACGACCTGATCGCGGCCTACGAACGCGAGATCAAGCCGGCCACCAGAGTGCTGGTGATCCCCCACATCGACAACATCGTCGGCTTTCGCTACCCGGTGCGGGAGATGGCCGACATGGCGCGGGCCAAGGGGGTCGAGTTCATCGTCGTCGACGGCGCCCAGGCGGTGGGCATGATCGATTTCCGCATGGACGAGCTGGGCGTGGATTTTTACTCCGGCAGCCCGCACAAGTGGCTGCAGTCGCCCAAGGAAACGGGCTTGTTCTACGCCCGCCAGGATGTGCAACCGCTGGTGGCGTCGATGTGGTCGCGCTCCGGGTCTCGTCGACAGCGCGAGACAGTGCGCAAGTACGAGGACTACGGCACGCGCAATTTGTCCGCCGTCATGGCGCTCGGTGCGGCGATCGATTTTCAGACGTACCTGGGCCCGGCCGCCAAGGAAGAGCGCTGCCGTCAGCTCTGGCAGTATTTCTACGATCGCGTTGCCGAGTCGCCACACCTTCTGTGGCGGTCTCCGCGGTCCTGGGACTTCGGTTCCTCCCTGTTCGCGGTAGAGATCGAAGGTACCTCGGTGAACGACGCCTTCCAGCGTCTTTTCGAGGAGCACGGCTTCGTGTTCCGTCCCTTTGGGGGGGGAGGGCTCAATCACGCCCGCATCTCGCCCAATGTCATGAACACCGAGGACGAGATCGACCGCTTCGTCGAGGCCTCCGGCACGCTCTGATCAGGCTCCCCGGCGGATCGTCGTGAAGCGGGCCCCCCCGGCTTTCGCCACGTCCGCTAGAGGGTCACCTCTAGGCGTGCCTGGACGGGTGCGCGAAGGGCGGACGAAAGCCAGACGACGACGACCAACAGCGCCGCGACGCGCACGAATCCTCCGGCAGCCGGAGTGATGCCCAAGGCCTCCGCGATCAGCGGCGCGGCGAACCAGTAATAGATGCCCACTGCTGCCGCCGCGAGCAAGGGCAACAGGACCCGCCCCTGGGCGCCGGTGAGCGCGGCGATGGAAAAGACGGCCGCGTAGGAGAGCGAGGCGCAGACGAAAATCTGCAGGTAGATGCCGCCCGCCTGGGCAAACGGCACATCGGCGGTGGTGTAGTAGCCGGCCACGAAGCCGGGAAACGACGCCGCGAAGATGCCGAAGGGACGACGCAACCAATTTTGCCCTGTCGGGGACGGACCGATGGTCTCGAGCAACGAGCGCGTCGGCGACAGATCAATGCACGTTCTCGGCGTGCACGCGGTGCAAGACGGGCACCGTGGATTGTCCGTCTTGAGCAGGGGGTACTGACCATAGAGCCGTTCGACGGGCAGCACCGGGCAAATCGCGTTGCAGAAGCCCGCCTTGGCGTCGTAGATGAAACCGAGCGCCAGAGCGAGCAGTGCCACCGCCGTAACGGTCGCCGCCATGAGCATCCCGTTGGTGTTGAAGAAGAAACGCCGCGCCGGAACGAGGACGATAAGCAGCGTGATGCCGATCAACCCCGCCGCGCGCGCGTCGCTCGTCGTCATCCCGCGCCGGCCGGCCCAGGGGTTCGGCAGCATGTTGAGTGTCGCCAGCGGGCAGACGCTGCGCCACACGCCTGTGCCGAGCAGAAAGGTGAGCGGGAGGAGTGGGATCAACAGGCCCCAGAGAAGGTTCAGCGAGGCTTCCGGGCGGACAACGAAGCCACCGATCAGAACCAAGGTGATGCCCAGGACCGCGACCTGCGCCGCCCCCCAGAGGGGACCCGAGAATGCGCCGGGACGCGTAGCGGCTGTCTTCGAGAGACGGGTGTCGGGAACCGTCATGTCGGGGCTTTCGGGGACGAGTGTCGAGACCGGGCGGATTCTACTCGGATTCGCGCCCGCCTAACAGAGGCGCGCGGCGGGGCTGTAAGATAGGCGAAAGTCTCGAACACTGCGGCCCAGCCAGTCGGGGAGACTGCTCATGTCACAACGCGTTGTCGTTCTTGCGGCCCTCGGCATCATCGTTCTCGGTGCGGCAGGCTATTTCACCTACGCGAAGCTCGCCGAGCTCGAGGGCGAGGTAGCACGACTCGATCAGCAACTGACCGCCGCCGAGCAGCAGCTATCGGAGTCCGAGGCGCGCGCAACCGCCGCGGCCCGGGCTGCAACGGCGGCCCAAAGTCGCGCCGAGGCCGCGGAGGCGCGCGCCACGCAGTCGCTCCGCGAAGCGGAGACCGCCGCGGTCGCGGCGGCCGAAGCCGAGGATCGGGCCCGTGACTCGGCCTCCGGACGCGAGCTCGCCGAACGGGCCCGCGTGGCGGCGGAGCGCGCTCGCCAGGCCGCCGAAGCCGACAGTGCCAATGCTCAGCAGCTCGCGGAAGAGGCCCGCGAAGCCGAGGCGGCGGCGACCGAGCAGGCGAGGGCGGCGCGCGAGGAGACCGATCGGATCCGAAGGCAGCGCG
Source organism: uncultured Acidobacteriota bacterium (assembly GCA_964430745.1). Taxonomy (GTDB): domain Bacteria; phylum Acidobacteriota; class UBA890; order UBA890; family UBA890; genus CBDCGW01. Next base: position 25,941 of record CAYSHI010000115.1, read on the forward strand.
AAGTGGAGCTGAACCGCATGCAGGAGGCCCTCGACACCATCGTCGAGACGCGCCGCACGGCAATGGGGATGGTGTTGAACCTGGGAAGCGATCGTGTCGAGTTCGAGTTCGACAAGGCGGAGTTGCGTCCCGAGGAGCGCGAGTTGCTGGCCCGAATCGCCGGCGTGCTGATCGCCAGCGCGGATCGCGGTTTCGCTATCCAGGTCTTCGGTCATACTGACGACGTCGGGAGCCCGGAATACAACCAGGGATTATCGGAGCGCCGCGCGGGCGCCGTCATGAATTACCTGGTCGAGGCCGGCGTGAACCCCGATATCCTGACCATGCGGGGTATGGGTAAGTCGATGCCGCTGGTAGCGGAGACCACCGACGACGCGCGGGCCCGCAACCGGCGGGTCGAGATCGCCATCGTCGACACGCTGATCGACTTCCGCCCCGCGCGCGACTGAGATTCGTCCTGAGGGTCGCCGTGCGCAACCGGCGCGCAGGTCTCAGTTGGTCACGATGCGGTACACGTTGATGCGGGCGCTGCCGTCAGGCCGTGGCTCGATCGCTGCGAGACGGTCGCCGACGGCCACGAACGGCGTGATCTGATTCGGGTCGAGCAGGGTCGGCACAGGCAGGCTGATCTCGTGGAGGAAGATGCCGCTGTCGTCGAACACGTCGAAAACGGTCGAGTCAGTGGTGTAGCGCATCGTCCGAGTCCAGACGCGCCCGGCGCCGTCGACCTGCACACCGGCGGGAGATATGTGCGGTCGATCGGGGTCGATTTCCCGCTCCTCGCGACCTCTCTCGCGACGTTGCCGGTTGGCGGCGCGTTCGGCCTCGAGTTCCTCTTGCGACTTGGGCGGCGGCGGGATGTCGCGCCCGAACTGCCTGACGACCTCACCCTCGGCGTTCAGCACCCACAAACGGTACGTGCCCAAGTCGGCGACGACGAGGTCCCCTTGCGGTGTCGCCGCTGCAGCGAGGCCGGCTCGGGCTCCTTCGGGTGGTGTTCCGGTGAGCTCTGTTGCCGTCATGAGTTGACCACACTCGGCATCTCCGGCCGGGTCGATGACACAGCGCTCGATGACGTCGGGAAGGTCCGACAAGGGTAGGTAGGAATGGCGGAAGTAGGTTCCCGTTCCCGGCGCGAACGCCTGTGCCGCGGGCGCCGCCATCGGTAGCTCCAGGGCTTGCTGCCACAGGGGCTTTCCGCCGGCGGAGAACGTTTCGACGACCGCCGGCATGAGCTCGAGTACCGAGAGCTCGCCGCTCGGCCATGGCAACAGGAATACACCGGCGAAGTACATGCCGCCCACGTCGTTACCGAGCTCTCCGGGGCCCTGGCCTGGCGAGCCGAACGACCTGAGGAATTCCCCGTCCGGCGCGAAAATGCGCACGAACGGCGCATAGCGGTCGAGCACCGCGAGCCGCCCGTCGTCGAACAGGGCCATAGCCGTCGGCGTGATCTGCTCCGGTCCGTCGCAGTCGGCGCAACCGATCGTCGCGATCAGCTCCAGCGAAATCGTCGACCGCGGCACCGGAAGGCCCGTCGTTTCATCGGCCACGCCGCCGCCACGACATCCGCTGGCGAGTACCCCGCTCAGCACGGCGGACAGAAGCAGAGCCGCGGCAAATCCGCTGTCCCTCAGCTTCCGCCTACTGATAATAGTCGTAGTAATCCGCGCCCAGATGGGTGATCTCCTCTTCGCCGGCCATGTACCGCAGCGTGTTCTTCAGCTTCATGCTCTGAATGAACAGGTCGTGCTCGGGATAGAGGCCCGGAGCCACGGTCGGGCTCTTGAGGTAGAACGACAGCCATTCCTGTATACCCGAGAACCCGGCGCGCTTGGCCAGGTCGAGAAACAGGGCCAGGTCGAGCACGATCGGTGCCGCGAGGATCGAGTCGCGGCAGAGGAAGTCGATCTTGATCTGCATCGGATAGCCGAGCCAACCGAAGATGTCGATGTTGTCCCAGCCCTCCTTGTTGTCGCCACGCGGCGGGTAATAGTTGATCCGCACCTTGTGGTACATGTCCCCGTAGAGGTCGGGATACTTGTCGGGCTGCAGGATGTGCTCGAGGACGCCGAGCTTGCTCTCTTCCTTGGTCTTGAACGACTCCGGATCGTCGAGCACCTCGCCGTCGCGATTGCCGAGGATGTTGGTCGAGAACCAGCCGTTGAGCCCCAGCATGCGCGCCTTGAGCCCCGGCGCGAGGATGGTCTTCATGAGGGTCTGGCCGGTCTTGAAATCCTTGCCGCAGTGCGGCGCGCCGGTTTCCTTGGCGAGATCGAACAGGGCAGGGAAGTCGGCGCTCAGGTTGGGGGCGCCGTTGGCGTAGGGAATGCCCATCTTGATCGCCGCGTAGGCGTAGATCATGCTCGGTGCGATGCCGGGATCGTCGTTCTTGAGGCCTTCCTCGAAGGCTTCGACCGTCTGGTGGACGTCGCCGGGCTGCAGAAAGATCTCCGTGCTGCCGCACCACACCATGACCAGCCGATCGCAGTTGTTCTCGGTCTTGAACTTCTCGATGTCCGCCATGAGGTGCTGGGCGTAGTCCCACTTGGTGCCGCCACTCTTGACGTTGGTTCCGTCGAGCTTCTTGACGTAGGCCTTGTCGAATACCGCCGGCATGGGCTTGATGGCGGAGAGCTCGTCCTTGATCTGATCGAGCAGCTCGTTGTCCAGCACGCCGGCGTTCTTGGCCGCTTCGTAGGCGTTGTCCTCGAAGATGTCCCAGCCACCGAACACCAGGTCATCGAGCGACGGCATGGGGACGAGATCCTTGATCAGCGGCACGTTGTCCTCGGTGCGCTTGCCGAGACGGATGGTGCCCATCTGGGTGAGCGAGCCGATGGGCTTGGCGAGTCCCTTGCGCGCGGCGAGGACCCCGGCGATGAACGTGGTCGAGACCGCGCCCATACCGGGCGTGAGGATGCCGAGCCGGCCCTCGTGACTGGCGATAGTTACCTTCGGAGCGTCGCCCATGAGGGGGTTCCTTTCGGTACTTCGTGAAATCGTGGGTCGCGCGTAGCCTCCCGCGAGGCCCTGCTCGGGTGCGGGTGCGCGTACAGACCCTACATTATCGACTGTCGCGGCGCCGCGCGCGATCCGGGGGGGGGCCGGATCCGATAAGCACGCCGATGGTCGCTCTCAGCTCGGCGTCTCGCCCGTCTCCACGAGGCGTTTGTATTCCCTGCCGATCCAGAATGCGAGCAGCAGCCAAACAGAGACGATGGCGATGTTGACCTTGGCGAAGCCCGACGGGCTCAAGAAGATTACCTGGGTGCCCACGAAGACCAGCAGCGCGGACATCGTGTCGCCCACCCGGACGAAGAACGAGTCGATGGCCTGCTTCGCCTTGTACTTCTGCTCTCGAGTCGCCGGCAGAAACAGCATGTTCTTGACCGTGTTATTGAGCGAATAGTCCGTCGAGTTCTCGGCTGTCTTCGCCCAGCGGATGTATTCGAGGACCGGGTAGAAAGCGATCATGGAATAGGCGCCCAGAGAGATGACCGGCAGGATCATGATGCCCACGGCGACGCCGAAGTACTTGATGATGCGCGAGACGAGGAAGAGTTGGATGACGAGGGCGGCAATATTGACGACGAACTGGTAGCGGGCGAAAAACAGGCCGATGAAGTCCTCGACCGTGAGGCCGCCGGCCGTGCCGGCATTCACGGCCGCCTCTGCGCTGCCATCGACGACGCGGCCGAGAATGTACTCCCCCGTCGTGTTGACGAGATTGAGGAGCATCAGCATGACGCCGATCGCGAGCAGGTAGCGGGTGCGGAATACCAGCGCGAACGCGCCCGAGGGCGCCGGCGAATCGGCGCCGTCTACGGCACCCTCTTCGGTCCTCGACGCCCCTCCGGAGCTCGCGTCCGCGGCCTCCGCCTCGCGTTCTGCCAGCATCTTCTGGATATCCTCGATGCGGAGCGCGCCGGTGGCGGTGAGAGCCTCGGAAGTCTCTTCCTGGGGAAGGTGTGCCTCCCGGATCTTCCGCTCTCGACGGTCGACGAAGTTCGTGACCTGCACCTGCGCCACAAGCAGCACAGCCGCCACCAGCATCATCTGATAGACGCCGAACG
>CAYSHI010000116.1:0-6433 GCA_964430745.1 uncultured Acidobacteriota bacterium
CCCGGGAGCGAGGCGGGCGAACGCGTAGATCCAATAGCTGCGGCGGTCCTCGAGTGAGCCTGCCGAACCCGGTTGCATCACCCCACGCAGGGTGATGGGCACGAAGACGCGGGGCATGGTGCCGAGCGTCGTGCCCTCGAACTCCGGCGGCGTGACGCCGACGATCGTGAGCGGTTGCCCGTTCACGACCAGGGTCCGGTTGAGCACCTCCGCGTCGGCACCGAAACGCGACTGCCAATACGAGTGGCTGAGCACCGCGACCGCCGACTCGCCGATGATCGCGTCATCACCCGGCCCGAGCAGGCGTCCGATCGCCGGCTGCATCCCGAGCACGGGGAAATAGCCGCCCGACACCATCAATCCCTCGCTGCTCAGGGTCTCGCCGCCGTACGCGAGGTTGGCCGAAAACGTCCGGTGCGCCGCCATTCCGGTGAACACCGTCTGGAGTTTCTCCAGATCTCGAAACATCGGGTAGCTGAAAACGACGTCGCAGCTACCGGCGTTGTTGCACGACGTCGAGCCGGATTTCTCGCCCGGCGCGCCCAGGTTCACCAACCCGTCGGGATCCGGCACCGGCAACGGCTGCAACAACATGTTGTTGTACAGCGAGAAGATCGCCGCGTTGGCGCCGATGCCGAGCGCCAGCGAAACGATCGCGATGGCGCTCACGAAGGGGCTCTTGGTGAGGCTGCGAACGGCGAGCTTCAGATTGGCGTACATGTCACTCCGGAGTTGTTTGCGACGGGGCTCGCACCTGCCGGAATGCCGAAAGACTTGCGGAAGCTCTTGAGCACCCCGTCAGGGCCACTTGGGGATGTTGGCACACCCCGCGGCGAGTGGTTAACTCGCCGCATCTTCTTCATACGACGCGCGAACCGCGGAGGTTCCCCGATGCGCAAGGCTTTGCCGATTCCTTTCGTCGTCCTCGCTGTGCTCCTCGTCGGCACGATCGCGGCGCCCACGGCTGCGGCCGGGCAACGCTTCGGCGGTGCACCGCAGGCTACGGCCGGCGGCGACGGACCGCTCGACGCGCTGACATATCGCTACATCGGACCGGTGGGCAACCGTGTTTCCGCGGTCACCGGCGTTCCCGGCGACGCCAACATCTACTACGTCGGCGCTGCCTCGGGCGGTGTGTTTCGCTCGACCGACGCGGGGGCGAGCTGGGAACCCGTGTTCGACGACCAACCCGTTCAGGCGATCGGCTCGCTCGCCGTGGATCCGGTGAACACCAACGTCGTCTGGGCGGGCACCGGCGAGACCTTCATCCGCTCCAATATCCTCACCGGAAACGGCATCTACAAGTCGGTTGACGGGGGGGATTCCTGGCAGCACATGGGGCTCGAAAAGAGCGGCCGTATCGGCCGCGTCATCGTCGACCCGCACGACCCGGATACGGTGTTCGCCGCCGTCATGGGACACGGCTACGGACCCCAACCCGAACGCGGCGTGTACCGCACGCACGACGGCGGTGAGACGTGGGAGAACGTGTTGTTCGTCGACGAGAACACCGGCGCCGCGGACATCGTCATGGATCCCAACAACCCCAACATCCTCTTCGCCGGCACCTGGCCGCTCTTGATCCGCACCTGGGGCCGCACCAGCGGTGGCCCCGGCGGCGGCCTGTGGATGAGCAAGGACGGCGGCGACACGTGGGAGAACCTCACGGGGAAGAACGGTCTACCGGGGGGACCCTACGGCAAGATCGGCCTGGGGATGACGCAGGCGGACTCCAAGCGCGTCTATGCGCTCATCGAGCTGTCGAGCAACGGCCTCATCGCTCCCGTCGATCCGGGGCACGGCACGATGTATCGCTCCGACGACGGCGGCGCGAGCTGGCGCGCGGTCAGCAGCGACCACGACTTGATGCAGCGGCCGTTGTACTACACGCGCATGGGCGTCGCCCCAGACGACCCCGACGAGCTGCACACGATGTCGACCCGCCACCGGCGAAGCTTCGACGGCGGCTCCACATGGACCTCGGGCAACGCCGGCGGCGACAACCATGACATCTGGATCGACCCTCTTCTCCCCGATCGCATCGTCGTCGGCCACGACGGCGGCATGTCGATCTCCACGAACAGAGGGGAGTCGTGGCTGCGGCCGCGCATGCCGATCGCGCAGGTCTACCACGTCTTCGTCGACGACAAGATTCCCTACAACGTCATGGGCAACCGGCAGGACGGGCCCAGCTCGATGGGGCCATCCAACAGCCTCACCGGCGGCAGCATTCCTATCGGCGAGTGGCACTCGGTCGGCGGCTGCGAGTCCGGCTTCGCCGTGCCGGCCGGCGACGACGTCATCTGGTCAGGGTGCTACGACGGCATCCTCGACGTCTACGACCGGCGCAACGGCCACTCGCGCAACGTCAGCCCCTGGCCTGACAATCCCGAAGGATGGGCCGCCGGCGAGTTACGCTACCGGTTTCAGTGGACCTTCCCCATTCATGTCTCGCCGCACGACCCCGACAAGGTGTTCGTCGGCAGCCAGGTGGTGCATAAGACGACGGACCAGGGAGTTACCTGGGAGGTCATCAGCCCGGACCTGTCGACCGGCGACCCGTCGTTGGTGCTCAAGACGGGGGGCCTGACGTTCGACGACACCAGCCCCACCTACGCGGCGGTCCTGTTCGCCATTGCCGAGTCGCCGGCGCAGGAGAACGTGATCTGGGCGGGCACCAATGACGGCCTCGTGCACGTCACCCGTGACGGCGGCGGCAACTGGACGCAGGTTTCCGACAACATGCCGGACTTGCCGCCTCTGGGCACGATCTCCAACATCGAACCCTCGGCGCATGCCGCGGGGACTGCCTACGTTGCCGTGGACACCCACCAGATCGGAATCTTCGAGCCGTTTCTCTACAAGACCACCGATTTCGGCGAGAGCTGGACGCGCATCGACGGCCACAGCGGCACACCCGAGATGGGCGTCGGCTACGAGTATCTCCAGGAGGGCGCTGAAGGCGCCATCCCCGGCGGCCCGCTCTCGTACACCCACGTGATCCGCGAGGACCCGCGGACGCCGGGCCTGTTGTTCGCCGGCACGGCCGACGCCGTGTACGTGAGCTTCGACGCCGGCGGCAGCTGGGAGCCCCTGCAGAGCAACCTGCCGCGCGTCCCGGTGCATTGGCTCACCATCCAGCCGCATTTCAACGACCTGGTTGCCGGCACCTACGGGCGCGGCTTCTGGATCATGGACGACATCACACCACTGCAACAGATGACCGACGTGGTGCGGGCCTCGGACGTGCACCTCTTCGAGCCGCGCGACACCTACCGATTTCACGGGGTCGGCGGCCCGATGTCGGGGCAGGATCCGGCCGCCGGCAGCAATCCCAATCCGGGCGCACCGATCAGCTACTGGCTCAGCGAGTCGGTCGCCGGCACCGCGGATCTCGGTGAGGCCACCGAGGGCGGAACGGAGGAGATGACGGTACCCGGCAACGTCGGCGGGCTCGATGAGGAAATGGAAGCCTCCGAACGTGGCCGGCGCACTCGGGTAAGCATCGAGATCCTCGACGCAAGCGGAGAAACCGTGGCAACGATCCGCAACGCGCCGGCGCGACCAGGCCTCAATCGCGCCTACTGGAACACGCGATACGAGTCGTCCGAACGTGCCGTGATGCGCACCAAGCCACTCGACCATCCGCACGTCGGCCTGTCGGAGGGCGGCACACGCAACCCCGGCGACGGCCGCCCGGTGACACCCTCCGCCCCCCCGGGCACCTACACCGCGCGGCTCACGGTCGGCGATGCGGATCCTCAAGAGCAGCCGGTGACGCTGCTCATGGATCCGAATTCGCGCGGCTCGGAGGCCGGGGCGATGGAGCAGTTCGCCATGATGCTCGAGTTGCGCGACAACCAGAACGAGGTCGCGGGGCTGATCAACGAGGCCGAGCTGGTTCGCTCGCAGCTTTACGCCTTACGATCGCTCCTCAACAGTCGCGACGACTTCGGCGAGATCAACGAACAAATCGGCGCCATCGACGACAAGCTCATCGACATCGAGATGCTGCTCACCGACCTGCGCCTGGTAGGCGGGCAGGACACCTTGCGCTATCCACGCCGCCTTTACGCGAAGATCGCCAGCCTCTCGGGTTACATCTCCGGGCATGATTTCGCTCCCACGGAGGCCCATCGTGCCGTGCACGAGATGTACAAGGAGAGCCTCGGCACGCTGGTCCAGCGAATGGGCGAGATCCGCGAGACCGACCTCGCGGCCTTCAACCGCATGTTGCGCGACAAGGGCGTCGGAACCGTGATCACCGGCAAGGAGGGCGGCTCCTGATCCCTTGACTTCGCGCGGAAAACCGCTCCGGGCGGACCTCAGACGCGGGGCGAGCGGCCAATCCGACTATCGGCTGCTTCCGCCAGCGCGACGCGTCTCATGCTCACCATCGCCCACTGATGTGTACGTAAAAACCCGTGTGGTAAAGGTAGGGCTTGTGTCGGCCGACGGAAAATCGTTTCCTTGTCTCAGGCGAAGAGCCTAGGCGCAGGGGAGCTGGTCTGTAAAGGAGGACGTAATGGGCGCGCAGACCGACCGTGGCTTCTCCCTCATTGAGCTCTTGATCGTCGTGATGATCATCGGAATCATCGCCGCGATCGCAATCCCCGCCTTCATGGACGCCATCGACCGCTCGAAGCAACGGCGCAGCATGGGCGACATGCACAGCCTCACGACGGCGAACGCCACCTACAAGTTGGACTTGCAGGTCTACACGCCGAACCTCATGGATCTGCAGTTCCAGTCATACCTACAGGTCGTCATCCTGAACGATGGCTGGGGTAACGGTTTCGTCTACAACACGAACGGCGACAACTACGACCTGACGAGCCTGGGAAGGGACGGGGCGGTCGGCCCGGCTCCTCCGGTGCCCTGGGAAAACGACCCGTTCGAACCCGACATCATCGTCATGGATGGAACGTTCACCCAGGCTCCTGAGGGATAGAGCTCAACGTCCAACGGTCTGCGCCAGTCGGACGATGGCCGCCGGCACTTCGGTGCCGGCGGCCGTTTCTTATCCGGGCCTTCGGTGAATCGGCGCGGGCTCAGCTCAGCGGTTCGGCGAAAGCCTTGCGCAAGAGCCCGATGGCCGCATCCACGTCTTCCCGACTGAACGTCAGGCACGGGCGGAATCGAATCGAGCGGGGCCCACAGGTCAACGTCGCCAGGCCGGAATCCCAGCATCGCGTGCGCAGCTCATCGCGGCCGCCCCCGTCAGGAAGGTCGAAAGCCAGCATCAGCCCACTACCCCGCACATTGCTGACCGTCTCGAAATCGGCCTCGAGGCCACGCAACTCCTCGAGGAAGAACTCTCCGACTTCGGCGGCGTTTTCAACCAGGTTGTCGGCTTCGATGATCCTCAGATACTGCGCCGCGCGGACCATGTCGACCAGGTTCCCGCCCCAGGTCGAGTTGATACGGCTCGACTCGTGAAACACGTTGCCCTCGACCTCGTCGACCCGCGCGGTGCTCATGATGCCGCACACCTGCGTCTTCTTGCCGAAGGCGACGATGTCCGGGGTCACGCCGAGGCCCTGAAAAGCCCACATGTGGCCGGTCATGCCGATGCCGGTCTGCACCTCGTCGAAGATCAGCAGCGCCTCACGCTCGTCGGCGATACGTCGAAGCTGCTGGAGGAACTCCGGACGGAAGTGATTGTCGCCGCCTTCACCCTGGATCGGCTCGATGATGATCGCCGCGATGCCGCTGGGGTCTGCGTCGAACGCAGCCTCGATAACGGCGACCGAGGCCGCCTCGTCGGCGGCGGCCTTCTGCTCGTCGATCGGGAAGGTCAACTTGGGATTCGCGACGCGTGGCCAATCAAACTGCGGGAAGTCACGCGTCTTGGCGGGATCGGTATTCGTCAACGAAAGCGTGTAGCCGGTGCGACCGTGAAAGGCCTCGCGAAAATGGAGTATCCGGTCGCCGCCGCCTTTGATGCCGGCCTCGCGGTTCTTCTGCCGCTTCCAATCGAAGGCCGTCTTGAGCGCGTTTTCGACCGCCAGCGCTCCACCGGCGACGAAGAACAGGTATCGGAACTCCTCCGGCGCCGCCACTTCGCGGAACGTGCGGACGAACGCGGCAAACTCGCCGGTGTACACGTCGCTGTTGGCGGGGTTGGTCGACGCCACACGCATCAGCGTCGAGCGGAATTCCTCGTTGCGCATCTTCGGATGGTTGTGCCCGATGGGCAGCGAGGCAAAGTACGAGTAGCAGTCGAGAAGCTCCCTCCCCTCCAGCGCATCCACCATGTAGGAGCCGTGCGACTTTTCGAGGTCGACGACCAGGTGAAAGCCATCCACGAGGATGTTGCTGCGCAGTATGGGGAAGACCTCTTCGGCCGCTACGGTAGTCTCGGAGTGGCTGTGTGCCTTCGTTGGAGTGCTCATACTGGTAGCCTCGCCGGAAGCAAGGTGCAATGCAAGCC
>CAYSHI010000117.1:0-6510 GCA_964430745.1 uncultured Acidobacteriota bacterium
CCGGCATCCCGGTGTACGGCGTGGCGGCGATCTTCGGCGACCCGAACGACTCGCGCGCCCATGGGCAGAACGAGCGTGTCGGCGTGAAGGAGTACTACGACGCGCAGGAGTTCTGGTACCGGGTGTTAAGGCGCATTTCCGGCGGCGGCTAGCAGGCCGTGGTGAAAGTGTGATGGGTCTGGTTGCGCCGACAAGAGGCCAGATGGAAGGCGCCGCGACGACGGCGATGCCGTGCGCATCGCCGTCGTCGCCCTTTCTTGCCCTCGCCCCCAAGGCCCACCCGCCAGACCCATCACACTTTCACCACGGCCTGCTAGCGGCGAGTCGTCCGCAGCGCCGTCTCGCCGGCCCGAGATGCTCTCCGCGCCGGAAGTCGCCATCCGCCCTGCGTCGCCGGGTCCTGCTCAGCCGCACCCTGTTAGAGTTTGCGAGCATCGTGAATTTCGCGAACAGGAAGAGATTCCCATGAGCTCGAAAGCCTTGATCTACTTGCGGCCGCGCGTCGCGCCGGCTGCGGCGTTGCTGGCGATCGCGTTGGGGATGGTGCCCGCCCTGGCGACCCCGGGACCCGCTACCGACAACTGGCCGCAATTCCGTGGCCCCGGCGGCCTGCCGGTGTCCGACAATCCCGACCTGCCCAGCACCTGGTCCACGACCGAAAACGTCGAATGGGTCGCCGAGATTCCAGGCGTGGGTTGGTCTTCCCCGATCGTGTGGGAAGGAAAGGTGTTCCTCACCGCCGCGCTCAGCGACGGCGAGATGAAGCAGCCATCACTGGGCGTCGATTTCTCGAACGATTACATCGCCGAGCTCAGCGCGCGGGGCTTGTCGGGCGAAGAGGTCAATCGTCTCGTGGACGAGCGGGACACCGAGTTTCCCGACCAGGTCACGCTGCGCTATGTCGTCTACGGTATCGATCTGGAAAGCGGCGAGATCGAGTGGCAGCGGACGTTTCACGAGGGCGCCCCGCCGGACGGTCGGCACCGAAAGAACAGCTACACCTCGGAGACGCCGGTTACCGACGGTGAGGCGGTGTACGTGTACGTAGCTTCGCTCGGGCTGTGGGCTTTCGACTTCGACGGCAACGAGCTGTGGAGCACGCCGCTCGAGGCGTACACCATGCACCTGAGCTTCGGCAACGGAGCCTCGCCGGCGTTGCACGGCGACCGCGTCTTCGTGCTCCACGACAACCAGGATGCGAGCTTCATCGCCGCCTTCGATAAGCGAACGGGCGAGCAGCTCTGGTATACGCCCCGCGAGCTCGGCGCGCCCATGATCAAGTCGGGCTGGTCGACGCCGTTCGTCTGGGAGAACGATCTCCGCACCGAGCTCATAACGGTGGGCCCCGGCCTGGTCATCAGCTACGACCTGGACGGCAACGAGTTGTGGCGCCTGTCGCGCTTCTCCATGATGGCGATCCAGAGCCCGTTCGCATCGGGCGGATTGTTGTACGTGGCATCCGGGTCCGCAGGGGCCCAAACGAAGCCCATCGCCGCGATTCGTCCGGGAGGCGCGGGCGACATCACACCCGCCGAGGGCGCCGACGCCAACGAGCATGTGGTCTGGTACAACCGCGTCGCCGGCGGCACTTACCTGCCTACCCCGGTGGTGTACGGCGACGGCCTGTACACCTTGACGGATACCGGAATTTTCGCGCGGCACGACCCCGGCACGGGGGAGCGGCTGTATCGCTCGCGGATCCATCCGCAGGCGCGCAATTTCACCGCCTCGCCGTGGGCCTACGACGGCAAGATCTTCGTCCTCAACGAGGAGGGAGATACGTTCGTCATCAAGGCCGGCGAAGAGTTCGAGTTTCTCGGCATCAACAGCCTCGATGAGTTCTCGATGGCGACGCCGGCGATCTCGGGAGATCGGCTGCTGATTCGCACGCAGAGCAAGCTGTACTCGATTCGCGACATGAGCTCCGATCGATGAGGCGGGTTGCCGGAGCGCTCGCCGTCTCGGCGCTCTTGCTGACCGGGCTTCTCGCCGCCTGCTCTCCGGAAACGCAGACGGAAGGAGGGACCTCCACGCCCGCGGCCGAGGAAAACTCGGTGCCGACCCCGGGGGTAGAGGCCGCGCTCGAGTTCCTGCGAGAGCGCGAGGCATACATGCCCCAGTTCGCGGGAGGGTCGGACGGTTCGCTGTACGTCGTGTGGCGCGAGTCCGGTAGCGGACGCGGTGGGAACCTGTTCGTCGCCCGGCGTGCCGATTCCGGTGCCTTCGGACCGCCCGTGCGGATTAACGACGTCGCGGGAAGCGTGGCCGGTAGCAGCTTGGACGAAGATCGCCCCGCCGTCGCGGTCGGCGCCGGCGGCCGCATCGCCGTCGCCTGGACTTCGAACGGATTCGGTATGCGCGCTGCCGTGAGCAACGACGGCGGCGAGAGCTTCGCGCCGTCCGTGGCGCTCAACTCGGATGATGGGGTGGTGGCCTACCGCGGTTTCGTCGACATTGCCCTCGATAGTTCCGGTGTCGCGCACGCCGCCTGGATCGACGGCCGCGACGCCCCCCGCGGCGCCGAGGAGCCCGCCGATCTCTACTACGCGCGTATCTCCGGCGGCGAGGTCACCGAGGTCAATCTCACGGAAGATCAGACGGATTCGATCTGCGGCTGCTGTCGCGTCGACATCGACGTTCGGTCCGACGACCGCCTGGTGATCGCTTTTCGCAACACCGGCGGCGGCTACCGGGACATTCACCGAATCGAGGCCGGTGGCGACGGAACTTTCGGCTCACCGGCGCGCCTCGGGCCGCCGATGTGGGAGATCATCGGTTGTCCCGTGATGGGGCCGCTCAATGTCGAGGAGTCGACGCTCTGGTTGGAGGCGTCGACCGGGAAGCGGCGCCTTCTGGCCGCGACCGCTACGGACGGGTCGTACCAGGTCGTCATGGAAGACGCCGATGAGTGGGCGCTTGAAAGACCTCCCCGGCTGGTCATCGGACCGACGGGCTCCGGCCCGATGATCTTGCTTCCGGGTCGCCCATCCGGCAGAATTCTGCGTGGCTCGGGCGTCACGTGGAGCCTCGCGTTCGAGGATCTACCGCGGTGGGCGATGAGCGCGGCCCTGATCGACGAGACCCTGGTATTGCTGGGGGACGTCAACGGCGACGTTCTCGTGGAGACGCGCCCGACTGGTTTCTGACCAGTCAAAAGGCCCTCGGGGCCGGGCCCCGACCAAGTCCGCTCGTCACGAGCGCGTCGACGGTTGCCCGTGTAACTCTCCCCAAATTGCTGTAGACTCCTCAGATTCATACGCGGAACTTCGCCGACCTGGCGGTCGGCGCCTACCGGTTCGCCGCCTCGCCGCGAATCAACGCCATCATTTCCGGAAGGACGCCACCCATATGAGCGACGCCCGTTCGGCTCGTAGCTTCACTCTGTTTATCGTGAACCCGGCTCCCGACGCCGAGCGCATCAGCTTCTCGGTCTCGACGCCACGGGCCCTGCCTGTCCTTGCCGCTGCTACCCCCGACGAGGATTACATCCGCGAGATCCGCCTGATCGACCAGGCGATCGAGCCATTCCCCTTTCACGACGTTCAGGAAGGCGACCTCGTGGGTCTCAGCGTGCACACTGCCAATATCGTGTACGCCTATGAGATGGCCGAAGAGCTGAAGAAGCGCGGCGCGGCGGTGGTCTTCGGCGGGCCCCACGCATCGATCTTCCCCGAAGAGGTGCTCGAGCACGGCGATGCCGCGGTGACTGGCGATGCCGAGGTGGTGTGGCCAAAGCTGCTCGACGATTACGCCGCCGGCCGGTTGCAGGAGCTCTACAAAGGTGGTCGCGTCGACCCCTCGAGCTTCACGCCGGCACGCTGGGATCTGATGAACCTCGAGCCATATCTGATGGCCTCGGTGCAGACCGTGCGGGGTTGCCCGAAGCAGTGCTCGTTCTGCTCCGTGTGGGTGCAGGACGGCAGGGTTCCTCGAGTGCGCGCCAACGAAGCGATCCTTCAGGAGCTCAAGTACCTGTATTCGGCCGGCTTCCGCGTGGTCTTGTTCGCCGACGACAACTTCTATCCGTACACGCTCGAAGACATCAAGAACGCTCGCTCGGAAGAAAAGGCTGCTGAGCTTCAGGCCGGCTACGACAGCCGCATGGAGCTGCTCGAGCGCCTCGACGAGGAGCTTCCCCACGATATGAAGTTCGTCACCCAGATCACCATGGAGGTGGCGGAGAACCCCCAGTATCTGGCGGCCATGCGTAAGGCGAACATCGTCGGCGTCCTCATCGGTATCGAGGCGGTAACCCCCGAGGGCTTGAAGGCGGCCAACAAGGAATGGAACTCGGTGGGCGACGAGCTCATCGAACGGCTCAACACCATCCGCACCCAGGGGCCGCAGTTCATCCTCGGCTCGTTGATCTTCGGCCTGGAGACCGACACGCCGGCGTCGCTCGAGTACACCAAGATCTTCTCCCGCGACTGCGGCATGGCGCTGGCGCAGTTCGTGCCCATGGTGCCGTTTCCGGGAACCGTCGACTTCGCGCTGATGCGACGTGGGCAGAAGACACTGCAGCTCAAGGATGCCGACTACGACTACTGGCTCGATCCGGACCACCCGCGCATCCTGTACAACCACCCGAACTTCGAGAACGACGAAGAGTTGCTCCAGAAGATCGACGAGGCGTGGGAAGACTTCTACAGCCCCTCGGCGATCATGAAGCGGTCGCGGGGCTTCGGCTACAAGGGCTGGAAGGCCCACCTGGCCTACTTCGCGCTCAACCGGGGGCTGTTCACCCGATACCGTCGGCATGGGTTGTCGCAGGACAGCGCCGTGCGCGGCAACAAGAAGCGCCGCATGGCCAAGCTGCTGGGTAAGCTCACACTGCGGTTGCTCAGGGCCAAGCCTTCGGACGACGCGCCGAGCCTCGTGCCGAACATCACCGTGCCGGCAGCGGACCGTACCGCGGCGTAGTCGCGACCCCGACAACCGTGCGTGGGACGCCGAGATCTTGTCGCCGTGTGCCAACGGATCCGATGCACCGGATCCGGCCGGTTTCCACCGGCTCGTGATGTGGCCAGCTCCTCGTACCGGCTCAGTCCAGCGATTTCACGAAGATGTTGCGGAAGAACGTGCGCGTGTCGCGGTCGTGATTCTGCAGCCCGATGTAGCCTCGGTCGGCGAAATCGGCCACCTTGCCGCGTGGCTCCGCGTCCCAGTCGACGACCTGCTGACCGTTGACCTCGACGGCGATGTGATCGCCGACGAAGCTGATACGCATCCGGTTCCACTCGCCGGGCCCCTTTGAGGGCCATGCGGTCGGCGCCTCGGCGTCGTAAACGGCGCCGGTCCGGTGGACGCCTTCGCTGGCGTCGTCGATCTGGATTTCCCAGGAGTGGTAGATGTAATCGTCGCTGCTGGGAACTGCGGGAACGCGTATGAAGACGCCGGAGTTGGCGTCCTGCACCTCGGTCATGAACTCGAGGTCGAGGATGAAATTACCGTATTCCTCGGCCGCGTACCACATCAGACCCATGCCGCCGCGCGAGGCGAGAACGCCGGTACGCGTGTCGAGCTCGAAGTACCCGGGGCCGTAGTGGTTCCAACCGGACTTGTTGAAGCTTCCGTTGTCCCGTTGCCTGAGGATCCGCTCGAATCCCTCGTCCTCGGGACTCTGCGTGTTGGCGACCACTTCCACCGATGCTTCAGGTGTTGCAGATGGGCTCGAACACCCGGCGGCGACAAGAAGCGACGCGACGAGGGTAAACGTGATGGTGACGGGCGATGAAAGAAGTCTCCGATTCATGACGTTGCGTGCTCCCGTTTCGTCGTTTCAGCTCGTTTGTCGGGTTACTTGTCCCTTGCGGGGTTCCAGTCGCCGCGCGCCACCGCGGGTACGAAATCTTCCAGACCGGGCGGCGGAAACGCGATCGTCCGCTCCTGCTCGGCGCTCATGTACGCCGTCATGAGCAGCTCGGTCACTGCGACCCCGTCATCAAACGTTTCGGCCGGGCGCTCGCCGGCGAGGAAACAGTTCACCATGTGGCGGTTCTCGCCCTCATAACCGTATTCAGCCGCCTCCGAGGCGACGATCGGCATGATCCCGGTTTCGGCGTTCTGCTTCTCGACCAGGTCCTCGCCGGTATCGCCGGTCACCTTGCGGCTGAAGAAGACCTTCGGGCCCATGTCGAGCGAGTTCAGGGACATCGAGTACTCGGGACCGAGAAGCTCCATCGTCAGCCGTAGACCGGCTCCGACGAAAGCCCACGACGTGGTGGTCTCGACGATGCGTCGCTCACCTGCCGGACCGCGATACTCGATCAGCGAGCGCGCGAAGTCTTCCGACGGCCGGTTCACGTAGTCGAGCGCGCCGTCGCTGTTGTCCGCCAGGATTTGCGCGTACTCCGGCTGCTGCCACTTCAAACACGATGTGTAGGCGGTCACCTTGACGGGTGTGAGCGACTCCCTCGGGGCGCCGGGCTCGGTCAGCAGGTAGCGGGCCACCTCCACGGAGTGGCACATCATGTCGTTGAGCACGCCGCCTCCCTGGAGCTGTCCGTCCCA
>CAYSHI010000118.1:0-16141 GCA_964430745.1 uncultured Acidobacteriota bacterium
TCTACGGCGTTGTCTCTCCTCCACGATGCGCCACGGCATCGTCTCGTCCAGACGCCTTGTATCTGCACCCATCTCGCAGCCACGAACGTCACCCTATTTGCGACGTGGGACACTAGCGACTTGGTGGAGCATCCGCACTCGATCGTGGGCGCCGGGCGGCAGGCGCGCAGGCGCACGACGGCGGGCTTACGGGGCCTCTCGAATGCTATTCTCGGCCTCGCTCACGGTGTGCGCCGTGTCCGATTGAAAGCCGGTGCCGACCCCCCTGGGAGGAAGGCCGGTTGTGAGAGGTGGTCGCCGCGGGAGGCAATTCCGGCGAGCGACGGAAAACGAGATGCGTTTGACTGACCCGGCGGAATCCAATCGCTCGACTCGGCTGCTCGGGCTCGTCGCGTTGCTGGTTTTCCTCGCGCTGATGAACCGGTTCATCCAGGATGATGCGTTCATCTCGTTCCAGTACGCGCGCAACCTGGCGGAGGGCAACGGGCTCACGTTCAACCCGGGTGAGCGGGTGGAGGGGTACACCAACTTCCTCTGGACCCTGCTCATCAGCGCCGGTATCTCCGTTGGCCTGGACCCGGTGGTGTGGTCGTATGTGCTCGGGCTTTCTTTCTTCGCCGGGAGTCTGATCGTCACCTACAGGCTCACCACGGAGTTGTCGGGCGTGGCCGGCGCGGGACTGCTCGCCTGCGGACTGTTGGGCTCGAACTTCACGTTCAACGCCTATGCAACGGGCGGCCTGGAGACGCAGATGCAGGCCTTCCTGGTGGTCCTCGGGGTGTCGCTGAGCCGGCGCGCCACGCAGGCATCAGGGCCCACGATTCTCCTGCCGGCGGCGGCGTCCACGGTTTACGGGTTGGCCGTGCTGACGCGACTCGATTCCGTCGTTTGCTTGCTGTTGCCGGGTCTGCTGGTGTTGGCGCACCTGCTGCGCAACGCGGACGGCCACGGCCTCAGGGCGGCGCGGGTGGCCGCCCTCTGCGTCCCGGCGACACTGCTCGTCGCTCCGTGGCTGGCGTGGAAGCTCTCCTACTACGGCGACGTACTGCCGAACACCTTCTACGTCAAAGTCTCCTCCGCCGCTTCGTTGGTCCGGGGCGGCCACTATGTCTACCGGTTCTTTGCAACCTACTGGCTGCTGCCGCTGGCGGCGTTTGCCCTCGTGGCGCGACCCGGCCGAGTGATCGCCGTGCTGCGGCGCGGGCGTCCTCCCTGGGGGCCGACCTTGGTGGCGACGGTCCTGCTCTGGTGCGCCTACGTCGCTTTCGTAGGCGGCGACTTCATGGAGTTCCGCTTCATGGTGCCGATCCTGCCGATCGTCATGGCGCTGCTCTCTTGGTGTCTCGTCGAGGTGGTGGAGGATCGACGTGCGCGGGCCGCCGCCGTTGCCGTCGTGTTGCTGGGGTCGGTATTGCACGCGGCCACGTTCTGGGGCGTGCGTGACATCGAATCGATTCGCAGCCTCGCGATCCACATGGAGCCTGACGGCGGTGACTGGGACGAGGTCGGGCGCACTCTGGCCGAGCACTTCGAGCCCGGCGGGGAGGTGGTGATCGCTGTGGGGCCGGCGGGGGCGATCCCCTACTACTCGCGTTTGCGGACGGTGGACATGCGCGGCTTGATCGACCCGTGGGTCGCTCGGAACGGCATCATCGTGAGCACCGTTCCGGGCCATCAACGCATGTCGCCGCTCAGCTACCTGGTGGAACGCGAGGTCAACCTCGTCGTCGGCCACCCGCAGGTCGTGTCGCGCGATGACGGTCTCCCGGCGGTGTATCCGCTCGCCGATCTGTCGCGTTTTGCCCTCGCCGATGCGTCGCCCGAGACGCTTCCGGCCGGCTCGCGCATTGTCGCCATCCCCATGTCCGGTGATCGGTTGCTTCTGGCGCTGTATCTGACCGAAGACGGAGCCGTCGATCGCGCCATCGCCGAGAACCGCTGGCTCACGGTGCCGATCGGCGACGCGGCCGGTCGTTCGTCGGCGGGAGGCAGGCCGTGAGCGAGCATGTGGATGCGGTGCCGGGAGGAGGATCGTGAGCGGGCCGTCGGGTGGTCGCAAGGCGTCGGTCGTGCGGGGGACCCTCGCGCGCGGGTTCCTCGTCGCCATCCTGTTGGGCGCCGGATTCGCCTACGGCTACCTTTCCCATCGGAACGGCTTGTTTCCGGCGCCACTGATCCGCAGGTGGAGCGAGCCCGCACGGGCACAAGCTCCGGAAGGCCCCGCGGGTCGCTGGAACCGTGTCTCACCCGACGCGGACAACGCATTGGCCGGAGATGTGCAGGACGAAATCGACCAGCTCCGGGCGATCGGTTATCTGAGTGGAACCGATCTGGCGCCCGCGGCCACCGGCATCGTCGCGCACGATCCCGGTCGCGCCTACGCGGGGCTCAACCTGTACACGTCGGGGCATGCTCCCGAAGCGATTCTCATGGACATGGACGGCGAGGTGCTGCACACCTGGGCCTATCGCTTCGAGGACGTCTGGCCGCCCGGAAGCGAGGCGACCCGGCGCGAGGGCTATTTCGAGGTCGACTACTGGAGGCGCGTCCACCTTTTCGATAGCGGCGATCTGCTGGCGATCTACGAGGGGTTCGGCATCGTCAAGCTCGATCGCGATTCGAACCTGCTGTGGAGCTTTCCTCGCAATGACGGGAGCGTGAAAGAGTCCGACCCGGGCGCCCATCACGACCTCTTCGTCGACGACAGCGGTTTGATCCATGTGCTCACTCGACAGGCGCACGTGGTGCCCCGGATCAATCCCGGATGGCCGATTCTGGAGGATTTCATCACCCTGCTCACACCGGAGGGCGAGCCGATCGACAGCCTGTCGTTGCTCGAGGCCTTCGAGGCCTCGCCCTTCGCCCCCCTCCTGCAGAACGCGGAATCGCGCGGCGACATCTTCCACACCAACACCATCGAGGTGTTTGACGGGCGCCACGCCGAGCGCGCGTCGATCTTTCGCCGAGGCAACGTCCTGGTCTCCCTACGGGAGCTCGACGTCATCGCCATCGTCGACATGGAGCGGCGAGAGGTCGTGTGGGCAATCGCCGGCATGGCCCTGAGGCAGCACCAACCGACCTTGCTGGACAACGGCAACATGCTGCTGTTCGACAACCTCGGTAACGCCGGAAGGTCTCGGGTCATCGAGTTCGATCCGTTGACCCAGGAGTTGGTCTGGGAATACCCCGGTCCCTCCGGCGGCGATCTTTACTCTCAGACCTGCGGATCCAATCAGCGGCTGCCGGGCGGCAATACCCTGATCACCGAGACCGATCGCGGCCGCGCGCTGGAGGTCGATACACAGGGCAACGTGGTCTGGGAGTTTCTCAACCCGCAACGGGCGGGCGCGTCAGACGAGCTTATCGCCAGCCTCTTCGAGGTCGTCCGGCTGGGGCCCGATTTTCCGCTCGATTGGCTCGAGTGAGCCGCTCGGCGAGCCCGCCGACATCCAGTAGCCGAGCGCCGCAGCGGCGGTGATCAACGACGTCGCCAGGCCGGCCAGCGCCCACGCCGAGAGACGCTCCTGCGCGAGTGCCAAATGGAGGTGGCCCTCGGCGACGAAGCGGACGGCGTAGGGGATCACGCTGGCGGCCAGCGCGAGGGCGAGCGCGGGATACGTCGAGCTCCGCTCCGGAGGTGTCAGTCGCCGGAGCACGAGAAACAACACCAGCGGTGCCAACAGCTCGAACCACGCGCGGTGCACATCAGTGGCCAGCGGCAGGGGAAAGAGCAGCAGCCCGACGGAGAGGAGCGGCAGCACCGGGTCGAAGGGGCGAGAGTCTCCGCCGAACGACACCCACAAGGCGATGAAGGCCAGTCCGCTCCAGGCCACGAAGATTTGCAGCGGTGTCATGGCGTTGACGTTGGCCGACAGCATTCCGAAAAGCGCCTCGACCGACGTCAGCCCCTGATCGTAAGGCGGCACCGCCGCGGTCGGTTCGGCGACGGCGCGAACGGCCGCATGAACGGCGATGAAAGCGATTCCCGATGCCGCGGCTTTCACCGCGGTTGCCCGCTCGCGGGGAAACGCACTGATAGCGAGAACGCCGAGTCCCAGCAGCATGCTTTCCTTGAGGAGCGCGCACAGCGGCAACAAGGCGAAATACAACGACGGCCGGCGCTTCAGGGCGAGAGCCACGAAGAGGAGCTGCACGGCCAAGACGGTGACGTCGAGCCGGGCCACGTTCGCCGCCGCGAAGAGCACCTGGTAGTTGAAGAACAACACCGCCGAGAGACCGAAACCGGCGAGGGCGTCGTCGGCGAGAAAGCCGGCGAGGAAAAGCGCCGTGAACATCGAGAGCGCGCAGATCACGCCGAATCCGAGCGTCAGATCGCCGCCGAACAGCGCTCCGACGAGGAGCGGCACCGCGGGTCGATACACGAACGGCGCACGCCCCTCCAGTCGCATCGCAGCCGCCATGTTCTCGTAGTCGGTCCCGTCGCCGGTGATGCGAATACCGGTCGATGACGCGTAGTGGGCTCGTGCGAAAGCGAGGATGACCAGCAGCAGGACGAAAACCACGAGGGCCGCGCGCGCGGGCGTCACGCCCGCTCCCGGTGCCCCTCCGCCTGAGCCCACCGGCGCCTTCGCCACGCCCCCTTTCCGCGCTCGACGGTGGGCGGCAGCCGGCGTTTTCGCCACGCTTGATTCGCGCGCGCCGTTGTCCGTGCCGGTTGGCGCCTTCGCCATGGCCTGTCAGCGCCCTTCGGATTCGGCGAACGGCAGATACAGGCGCTCGTATTCCTTCAACGCGAAGGAATCGCTCATGCCGGCGATGTGGTCCGCGATCAGCCGCGCGAAGGATGGGTTGCCGTGGTAGCGGGTACCGACCTCGCCGGCGACACGGTCGCCGGTCAAGTCCCGCAGGTAGGTGGAGCCGACCATCGTGCGATAGCGCAGCAGCACGTAGTCGTCGAGTTGCAGCGGATCCCTGTAGTACGCCGAAAACAAGCCACGCAGGAAGTTTCGCGCGCGCGCCTCGAGGCGGCTCACGGCGAACGACCGGTAGACCTGCGCTTCGACGAATGCCTCCAGTTCGTCGGCCATCTTGTTGCCGTGAGGGGATAGCCCGACCACGGCCCGTTGCGAATCGTCGGCGAGCGCCGCGCTCGCATGGACGACGGCGTCGGAGACGAGCAGGTGGATCATGCCGCGGATGAGGGCGTTCTGGCGTCCGAAGCGCCCCTGACGGGTCAGGTAGGCGTCGCCCAGCTTCTGGGCGACCGCCGCGCCGATCTCCAGCCGCTCGCTGGCGCGGAGTGAAACTTGACCCGCGCGGATGCCGTCCTCGAGGTCGTGGGTGAGGCGGGCGAGACGGTCGGCCATCGCCACCACCTGACCCTCGAACGACGAAGGGGCATCGGCGTTGAGTCCCTCCGCGACCCAGTCCGGGTACTCGATCTGCGGGTCGAGTCGATCGTGCTTCCAGATTCCTTCGCGCACGGCGTCGGTGAGATTCAGTCCCGGGTGGTCGTAGCGCTGTTCGAGTCGATCGACCACGCGCACGCTCTGATAGGCGGGGCTGAAGCCGCCCGACGCCGCCAGCACGGTGGCGTCGATTCCCTCGATGCGCTCGGCGCCCCGGAGGATGGATGCGAGCGTTTGGTTGCCGGCGGCGCCGAAGGGCGGTTGGCCCAGGTCGTGCCCCAGCGCGATTGCCTCGACGAGATCCTCGTTGAGACCGAGTGCGCGAGCGACGGTGCGCGCCAGCTGAGCCACCTCGAGGGTGTGGGTCAGTCGTGTGCGGTGATGGTCGCCCTCGTAGGGTACGTAGACCTGCGTCTTGTGCTTGAGCCGTCGAAACGCGAGCGAATGCAGGATGCGATCGCGGTCGCGCTGAAAAGCAGTCCGATACGTGAGCGTGCGGCCCGCATCGACCAGGGCGTAGCGGCGTGTAGCGTCGGCGCTGCGCTGCGCGTACGGGGCGAGGGCGTCGGACTCGAGGGCTTCCAGGTCCGCGGCATCTCGCCCGCTGAAGGACTTGGGCATCGAGATGGTCCGTGCGAACGTTGCGTTTTGCAGTAATCTTCGTCTCTGACTCCCACGGATAGTAACGCCTCGCCGGCGGCAAACCACGGACGTGCAACGATGGTGGGTGTATCGCAACGAATGCTGCCGGGTGCTCCCTCTCTCCCATTCGGGCTCCGCCTTTTGCCGGCAGTGCTGCTGGCGCTCGTGTTGTCGGCCTGTGCGCGTCCGGACAGCTGGGTTCAGACCTACCCCGATGTTGCCGTCCGTGCACGGCAGCAGTCGCAGGTCGTCGCCGACGAAGCGTATGCGCGGTGGCAGGAACTGCGCGGCCTGGTGGGGAGCTACCAGGTGCGCGCCCGTCGCGGCGTCAGCAGCCGCACCATCGACGTGCAGGTGTACATCCTGCGCGACCGTTTCGTGGAAATGCAGGTATTGGCTCCGACCGGGCAAAGCGAGGGTTACTTGGGCGTCGGTCGCCGGGAGGTGGGCTTCTGGGTGTCCGACGAGAACATCCTCTATCGCGGCGCCAATGAGCCCGGCGCCTTCGAGCGGGCGCTGGGGCTCGACCTGACGCCGGTGCAGATCGTTGCCGTCTTGATGGGTTTCGGTGCTCCTCTGCGCGATGGCTCGGCGCCTCCCGCCGTGTGGGATGAGCAGGTACAGCGCGTACGCGTTGAGGGCGACGGCGTTACGTCCTGGTTGCATCCGGTCCAGCAGGTCTTCGAGAACGCCGTCGTACAAACCGGCTCGGGCCCGATCGAGATCGCCTACGAGGCGTGGTCCGCGAACGGTCCGCCTGTGCCGCTCCGCCTGACGGTTCGCGTTCCCTCCGAGGACATCACATTGGAGGTGCGCCTCGCGAACTCGTGGAATGCCAATCCGGCGGGGCTCGACGAGGACTACTTCGACGACATCGAGGTCAGGGGAGCCGCCGAGGCGCCGCTCGAACGGCTCGCCGTCGAGGGCGGCTTGCTGCGCCGCGGCCTGGGACGTTGAAGCCGCTGCGCCTGCGCGCTCACGCCAAGCTGAACCTCGCTCTGCGCGTGGGCTTGCCGCGGGCGGACGGTTACCATCCGATTGCCGGCGTCTTCCAGACGATCAGTCTGTGCGACCTGTTGTACGCGGCCCCGATGTCGGCTCCTGCTCCGATCCCGCCGCTTCCGCCGACCGTGACTTCGGGGCCAGCTCCGCCCACGACGTCACAGAGCGACGGTACGCCCGGCCTGCTGCAACTCCATGTCGTCGGGGCCGAGTTGCCCGCCCGCAACACGGTTACGACCGCGGTCGAAAAGCTGGCAGACGAAGCCCGGCGGCAGGACATCGAGCCCGTGCCGTTGCGCATGGGCCTGGTGAAACGCGTTCCGATGGGCGCCGGGCTCGGCGGCGGAAGCTCCGATGCGGCGGCCGCGCTGATTGCGTGTGCGCGCCTGTGGGAGCTCGATCGCCAGGCGCTGAGCGAGCGCGACGTCATGCGCCGAATCGCAGCGGAGGTGGGCTCGGACGTGCCTTTCTTTCTCGTGGGCGGCACCGCCATGGTGACGGGGACGGGGGAGCGTATCGAGTCCCTCGATCCGCTGCGCGATACCTGGTTCGTCGTGGCGGCTCCCGACCTCCATGTATCGACGCCCACGGCATACGCCGATTTCGATCGTGTCGCGGGTGTCGAAGGCAGCGGCGTGCCCATCGACCCGGCGCCTCCCCGCTACGACCGTGAGTTGGACACAGGCTGGATGGGCAACGACCTCCAGGAGCCGGTTTCGGTGCGGCATCCGGAGATCGCCGATGTGCGACGGCGACTGGCGGATCTGGGAGGCATGGCGACGCAAATGACCGGCAGCGGCGCGGCATCGTTCGGCGCTTTCACCGACCGTCGATCGGCGACGAAGGCCGCTCGCGTTCTGCGGGCCGAAGGGCGGTGGGCCGGAGCGTTCCGTTCGGTCGACGGCGACAAGCACCGGCGGGGCCAGCCGGATCCGTCACGATAGGTTGCGACACGTACCGGAGCGGCCTCCTGAAGGGCTCTCGACAGGTTGCGGCGCTTACCGGCGTGGCTTCCTCACGGGGCGACGGCATACACTGTGGCGGGCTCTTGGACTTTTATTCGCCTCGACGTTGCCGGGGTGTTTGATGCCTGCCGCGGGTCGCGGCTATAATGTGACACCGTCATCCCATGCGATTCCCCGCGGCCGACGCGTTTCAAGCTGTCTCGATTTTCCCTTGGGGCGTCGCCAAATTGGCAAGGCACGGGACTTTGGCTCCCGCATATGCAGGTTCGAGTCCTGCCGCCCCAGCTTCATACCTGATTCCAAACAGACCTCCCGATAGCTCCCCGCTCGAACCATGCCTTCTGCAGATCGCGCTCTGAAGATCTTTGCGGGCAACGCTTGCCCCGCGCTGGCCCGCAATATCGTCGATTTCCTCGATCACCCGCTCGGTGCCCTGAGCCTGACGCAATTCTCCGACGGTGAGGTGCGTTGCCAGTTCAAGGACAACGTTCGCGGCACCGACCTGTTCATCATCCAGTCGACCTGCTGCCCGGTGAACCGCAGCTTGATGGAGCTGCTCATCATGGCGGACGCTGCCAAGCGTTCGTCGGCGGGGCGCATAACGGCGGTGATGCCGTATTTCGGCTATGCGCGGCAGGACAAGAAGGACGAGCCGCGCGTGGCGATCACCGCGAAGCTCGCCGCCGACCTGCTGGTCACCGCCGGTGTCGAACGCGTGTTGGCGATGGACCTGCATGCAGGCCAGATCCAGGGCTTTTTCAACATTCCGGTGGACCATCTGTTTGCTGCGCCGGTCGCGGTCAAGCGCATCGAGTCCATGAAGTTGGACAACCTCGTCATCGTCGCGCCGGACGCGGGAGCGGTGGAGCGTGCTCGCGCCATCGCCAAGCGGCTGCACGCCGGCTTGGCCATCATCGACAAGCGCCGCCCGCATGCCAACAAGGCGGTTGCCATGCATGTCATCGGAGACGTCGACGGTTGCAACGCGATTCTCTACGACGACATGGTCGATACCGCCGGCACGTTGACCCAGGGCGCCCAGGCGCTCATGGATAATGGCGCCGTCGCGGTCTACGCTTTCGCCACCCATCCGGTCCTCTCGGGTCCCGCAGTCACCCGAATCGAAAAGGGGCCGCTCGAGAAGGTATTCGTAACCGACTCCATTCCTTTGAGCGAGCAGGCCGAGGCCAGCTCGAGCATCGAGACCCTGTCGGTCGCCGAGCTTCTGGGCGAGGCAATTCGCAACATACACGAAGAGACGAGTGTTTCCAGCTTGTTCATCTGAAATCCTGAAGAGAAAGAGCCATGGCTGAAATCATCATCGAAGCAGCGCAGCGGGAGGCTGGCTCCAGCAACGAGGCGCGACGCTTGCGTCGCGAGCGCAAGTTGCCCGCAGTGGTCTACGG
This sequence comes from uncultured Acidobacteriota bacterium, assembly GCA_964430745.1. Classification (GTDB taxonomy): domain Bacteria; phylum Acidobacteriota; class UBA890; order UBA890; family UBA890; genus CBDCGW01. The sequence continues at coordinate 9,385 of CAYSHI010000118.1, forward strand.
CGGCGCCCGGGAGTCTTACCCGATCACCCTGGACCCCCGTGAGATCGTCTCCATCCTGAAGTCGGAGTCGGGGCAGAACACCGTCTTCAAGCTCAAAGTCGCCGACGGGTCCGAAGAGAACGTCATGATCTTCGACGTTCAGATCAATCCCATCACGCACAGCCTGCAGCACGCCGATCTCGTGCGTATCGCCATGGACGTGGCCATCGAGGTCGCCGTCCCCGTCGAGCTCGTGGGAGAGCCGGTCGGCGTGCGCCTCAACCAGGGCGTGCTCGATATCTCCTTGCGTGAGATCACCGTGCAGTGCCTGCCCGGGGACATCCCCGATCTCGTCGAGGTGGACGTCAGTGAGCTCGATATCCACGACTCCATCAGGGTCGAGGACATCGAGCTTCCGGGAAAGGTGACCCTGGTCACCGAACCCGATCGTTCCATCGCCTCCGTCGTGCCACCGGTCTCCGAGGAAGAGCTCGAGGCCGATCTGGGTGTCGAGGGCGAGGAGCCTGTCGAGGGTGTGCCGGCAGTCGAAGGAGAAGCAGACGCGGATCCGGCCGCAGATGCGCAGGAAGAGAAGAAAGACGAAGAAGCTTCGGACTAATCGGTGCGTGCATTGGCCGGCCTGGGAAACCCGGGCGACAAGTACGCGGAGCATCGACACAACGCGGGGTGGATGCTGCTCGACGCGCTCGAGCGGCGACACCCCGTCGTTGCAACGAGAGAGCTGGGCAAGGCGAGACTTTCCCGTATCCGCATGAAGGGGCGGCGGGAAGACGGAGGGCCGGCGGAGCTGTGGCTCATCCGCTCGCGAACGTACATGAACGAGAGCGGACGGGGCGTGTCGCAAGCTCGTAACGAGTTGGGCCTCGAGCCCGGCGCGATCCTCGTGGCCTTCGACGACATCGATCTTCCCCTCGGCAAGGTTCGCCTGCGTGAGAGCGGCGGATCGGGGGGGCAGAACGGCATGAAGTCGGTCATCGAAGTCCTCGGCACGCAAAAGATCCCCCGGCTGCGGCTGGGGATCCGCGGCGAGCGTGCCACGCCGGACACGGCGGACTACGTGTTGAGCTGCTTCGACAAAGACGAGAGAGACACGGCCGCGGAGATGGTCGAAGATGCCGCCGACGCCGTCGAGATGACGCTCCGCGCGGGGCTCATCGCGGCGATGAATCGGTACAACTGAAACGAAACCAGAGGAGCCGGACCGAATGGACACACAGACGCTGACGCAAGCCGCACCGATCCTCGGTGCCGTGGGGCTCGCTATCGCGTTGGGGATTCTCTTCTATGTGAAGAGCATGCCCGTTGCCAGCAAGGAGATGGCCGAGCTCGGCGCTCAGATCCACAAGGGCGCGATGGTCTTCCTGCGCAGCGAGTACAGCCTGCTGCTCATTTTCGTAGTGATCGTGGCCGGACTGCTCTATGCGTTCGTGAACCCGCTCACGGCGGTGGCGTTCGTCACCGGCGCCGCCTCGTCGATGGCGGCGGGTTTCGCCGGCATGACGGCGGCGACCTCCGCAAACGTGCGTACGACCAGCGCCGCTGCCGACAAGGGCCAGAATGCGGCCCTCATGGTGGCCTTTCTCGGTGGTTCCGTCATGGGGCTGTCGGTTGCCAGCCTCGGATTGCTCGGCGTCGGCATGTGGTTCCTCTTGTACGGCCGCCCGGACACCGCCGCCTACATCAACGGTTTCGCCATGGGGGCGTCGTCGATCGCGCTTTTTGCCAGGGTCGGCGGTGGTATCTACACGAAGGCCGCGGATGTCGGCGCTGATCTCGTCGGCAAGGTCGAAGCGGGAATCCCCGAAGACGACCCTCGCAACCCGGGCGTCATCGCCGACAACGTCGGTGATAATGTCGGCGACGTCGCCGGCATGGGTGCGGACATTTTCGAATCGTACGTGGGCTCCACCATTGCCACCATTGCCATCGGCGCAACCGTGGGAGCAGCTCAGCTCTCGGCGTTGACGGCGGAAGGCGGCAGCCTCACGCCGGAGGCAGCAAGAACGACCCTCATGGGCCTGCCGCTGGTGATGGCGATGATCGGTCTGGTCGCCTCGCTCCTGGGCATCGGCTCGATGGCGGTGTTCAAGAACACCAATCCCGCGGGCGCATTGCGCTGGTCGGCGTTGTTTTCCGCCGTCCTGTTCCTCGCCGGTGCCTATTTCTACATCGGCGGATCGGGCTTGAATGGCGACATTTGGCTGGCGGTTCTCGCCGGCACTTTTGCGGGCCTCGCGATTGGCTGGATCACCGAGTACTACACCGCCGGCAAGCCGATCCGCGATATTGCTGCCGTGAGCGAGACCGGCGCGGCAACCAACATCATTCAGGGCCTCGCGGTCGGTCTGCAATCGTGCGCCGCTCCGGTTCTGATGATCTGCTTTGCCATCTGGGCTGCCAACGACTCGGCCGGCGTGTACGGCATCGGTATCGCCGCCGTCGGTATGCTGGCGACCGTCGGCATCACGATGAGCGTCGACGCCTACGGGCCCATCGCCGACAACGCCGGCGGTATCTCGGAGATGTCCGGACTGGGCCCCGAGGTCCGCAAGATCACCGACGGGCTCGACTCGGTGGGCAACACCACTGCGGCGATCGGCAAGGGATTTGCGATCGGTTCGGCGGCTCTCACCGCCCTGGCGCTGTTCTCGGCGTATACACAGGCGGTCAACGTACAGTTGATTGCAGACGGCGGCGAGGCGCTGGCCATCATTCTCACCGACCCGCGTGTGGTCATCGGTCTGTTCATCGGCGGCATCGTCCCGACACTTGCCGGCGGTATGACAATGACTGCTGTCGGGCGCGCAGCCTCCGAGCTGGTGGAGGAGATTCGTCGCCAGTTCCGCGAGATTCCCGGAATCATGGAAGGCACCGGTAAGCCCGACCCCGAACGCTGCGTGGAGATCGCTACCAAAGCCGCGCTCAAGGAAATGGTTCCGCCGGGACTACTTGCGGTTATCGCACCGGTGGTCGTCGGCTTCGGCCTCGGCCCCGCGGCGCTCGGCGGCATGCTCGCCGGGGCAACGGTCGTCGGCGTGCTTCTCGCGCTGATGATGTCCAACGGTGGCGGCGCGTGGGACAATGCCAAGAAGTACATCGAAGAAGGCCATCACGGCGGCAAAGGGTCGGAAGCCCACAAGGCGGCGGTTGTCGGAGACACGGTCGGCGACCCCTTCAAGGACACTTCTGGCCCGTCCATGAACATCCTGATAAAGTTGATGTCTGTCGTATCGCTGGTCATCGCTCCACTGATCGTTTGAGAGACCGGCTCCTTCCAACAACATCTCGTAACTCCTCGCCCTGTCTGTGCAGGGCCTGAGACCGAGAGGAGATCCATGCAGAATCTCTACGAAACGCTTCTGATCGTCACTCCCGATGCGGATGACGACGGAGTCAACGCCGTTATCGGCGACATCCGTGCCACCATCGAAACCGATGGCGGCACCGTGCTACAGGCGGGCGTTTGGGAACGCCGCAAGCTCGCCTACCAGGTGAAGGGCAAGTCCGAGGGCATCTACGTCCTCATCTATGCCGACGGCGACAACACCCTGCCGGCAGCCCTCAAGGACCGCATGAAGCTCGACGAGTCGGTTATCCGCTCGATGGTCGTGCGCCTGGAGGATCTGCACGAAGCGGATGTGCGCCAGCAAATCTCCGAGGCGGATCACTCCGAGGACGCTGCCCACATCGATGCCCAGCGGGTGGCCGCTGAGCGCCGCCAGGAAGCTGACGCGGCTGCTTCGGCGATGTCGCTCGACGAGATCGTTGCTGCGGGCGAAGCAGAGGCTGCTGCGGCAACCGAAGCGGAGGCGGAGGTGTCCGAAGGGCCCGAGGCCGACGAGGCCGAGTCGCGGGGCGACGACGCTGCTCCCACCGGCGACGACGTTGCTTCGACCGGCGGCGACGCCGCTCCCACCGGCGATGACGTTGCTCCGACCGGCGACGTTGCTCCGACCGGAGACGTTGCTTCGGCCGGCAGCGAGATCGACGGTGTCGACGAGCCCGCAGCGGCTGACGACGTGAATGCGGCCGGGGATGCCGGTGCCGTCGACGAATCCGAAGACGAACAAGAGAAAGGAAGCTGAACGATGGCATACGGACGAGGAGGCGGACGCCGTCGTCGTAACAAGTATCTCAAGGACGACGTGCCGTACATCGACTACAAGAACGTCGACCTGTTGCAGAATTTCATCTTGGATCGCGGCAAGATCCAGCCGCGCCGCACCAACGGCAACAGCGCCAAGGTGCAACGCATGCTGACGCGGGCCATCAAGCGTGCCCGCGAGATCGCCCTGCTTCCGTACACCACAGGTTAGAGCCATGAAGCTGATTCTTCAGGAAACGGTCGAGAACCTCGGAGAGCCCGGGGACCTCGTCGAGGTGAAGGCCGGCTACGGGCGCAATTACCTGTTGCCGAAGGGCTTCGCCGTGGTTGCCACGGCCGCCAACGCCCGCGTTGTCGAGGAGCTCAAGGCCAAACGACAGGAACGCGAGCAGGCGGCCAAGATTTCCGCCCAGGCGCTCGCCGTGAGCCTCACCGGCGTGTCCGTCAACGTGAAGCGCAAGGTCTCCGAAGGCGACAACCTGTACGGTTCGGTGACGGCCGCTGATATCGCCACGGCGGTGGTAGAGGAAGGCTTCGAGGTGACCAAGGACCAGGTGCGGATCGAGCACTCGATCAAGACGCTGGGTGTGTTCGAGGTGCCGTTGCAGCTGCCTTATGGGGTGGAGGCTTCGGTTAAGCTATGGGTAGTAAAAGACGAATCCGAATAAATCGGGGCGGCGATATCGCACCGTCTGCTGCGTTGCAGGTCCTCGACGATGCGGGGCATCGCCTCCGGACCTGCGCCTTGCATCCGGCACAATCTCGCCACCCCCGCGAGTAGAGGCGACGAATTCGGGCCCTGGGGCTTCCCGGGGCCCTTTTTGTTGGACGGACTTCGGTGGACTGAATAGACTGGCGCGATGGCTGACGAGCTCACCAAGGGACGGACACTGCCGCATAATTTGGAGGCGGAGAAGTCTGTCCTCGGGGCGGTGCTGCTCGACAACAACGCCATCAATGCGGCCGCCGAGACGGTTACTTCGGAGGATTTCTACGGCGAGGCGCACAGGCTCATTTTCGGGGCCATGTGCGCCCTCTCAGAGGACAATTCGGCCATCGACGCAGTGACGTTGGCCGAGCGGCTGGGGCGCTCCGACCAGCTCGAGCGGGCCGGTGGTCTGGACTATCTGACGACGCTGATAGACGGGCTGCCGAGGGCCTTGAACGTCGGCCAGTACTCGCGCATCGTCAAGGACAAGGCTTCGCTGCGCAATCTCATCGCCTCGGCCAACTCGATCATCACCTCGGCGATCACCGGTGACGACGAGACCGACGAGATCATCGACCAGGCCGAGCGGCGCATCTTCGAGATCGCCGAGGACAAGGTCAAGCGGGGCTTCGTCTCCGTGCAAGACCTCGCCGGCGACACCATGCACGAGCTCGAAGAGTTGCACGAGCGACGCGAGTTCATCACCGGCGTGCCGACCGGCTTCAAGCGGCTGGACACCATGACCGCGGGTCTGCAGGGCGGCGACCTGATCATTCTCGCGGCGCGTCCGTCGATGGGAAAGACGGCGTTGGCGCTCAACATCGCCCAGCACGTGGCTCTGCGCCATGGGGGCTCGGTAGGCATTTTCTCGCTCGAGATGTCGACGCAGCAGCTCATCAGGCGTCTGATGTCGTCGGAGGCGAACGTCGACAATCACAAGCTGGCCACGGGGTTCCTCTCGGACAAGGACCTCAACGACCTGCTCAACGCTCTGGAGTTTCTCTCCAGCGCGAAGATCTTCGTCGACGACTCCGCCAATCCGTCGTTGCTGGAGATGCGCTCGAAGGCTCGACGGCTCAAGGCCGAACACGGGCTCGACATATTGTTCATCGACTACCTGCAGCTCATGAGCCTGGGCAGGTTCGAGAACCGCAACCTCGAGATCGGCGCCATCTCGCGGGCCCTCAAGGGGTTGGCCAAGGAACTTCACGTTCCGGTGGTAGCGCTGTCGCAGCTCTCGCGCGCTCCCGAGGCGCGGTCGGAGCATCGGCCGCAGCTTTCGGACCTCCGCGAGAGCGGCAACCTCGAGCAGGACGCGGACGTGGTGGCGTTCATCTATCGCGAGGAGGTCTACAACCCCGACCCCACCGTGCAGGGCCTCGCCGAGCTGATCGTCGCGAAACAGCGCAACGGTCCCATCGGCACGGTCCCGCTGGCTTTTCTCAAGCAGTTCACGGCCTTCAAGGACCGCGACGACCGCGAGGATCCCGGCGAACAGTGGGCCTGACGACCGGCGAGCGCGGGCCGAGCGGGCGGGCCTCGGAGCTTCGGTCGACCTGGCTGGAAATCGACCTCGCGGCACTCGCGGGGAACTACCGCAGGCTCCTCGATCGGGTCTCTCCACGCCGAGTCTGGTGCGTCGTCAAAGCCGATGCCTACGGGCATGGTGCCGTCGAGGTGAGTCGCAAGCTCCAGACGCTCGGCGCCGATTCATTTGCTGTGGCCACGGTCGACGAAGCGTTGGAGCTCCGTCGGGCGGGGATCTCGGGGCGGATCCTCGTGATGGCGGGAATCGAGCCGGTCGAGGCGCCGAGCGCGGGCGCGGCGGCCCGCGCGGCCGTGGGACACGGCCTCGAGGTTGCCGTCTGGCGCATCGACGCGGCCCACTCTCTCGGGGCCGCGGCAGTCGAGGCCGGCGTGGAGCCGGCGCGGGTGCACCTCAA
>CAYSHI010000119.1:0-2834 GCA_964430745.1 uncultured Acidobacteriota bacterium
CCGCCTGTCGAGCTACGAGCTTTTCTTTCTCTTCAGTCTGATCGTCCTTGTCGCCAACATCGTGTTGATGGCGCTGCTGATGCGCGACTTCGTAGCGTGGGGCGGGCGGTTGGGCTTGGTCTCCTCGTTGCTGTTCACCTCGAGCATGGCCGTTGTTTTCCTGGCTCACACCGTCGGGTACTTCGACCACCTCGGGCTGCTCGTGACGCTGGTGGCGCTGCGCATTCGGGGATTGCGCGGCAGAGCCCTGTTCCTCGCTCTGTCGCTGCCTCCGTTGCTGTTGATCCACGAGGCCATGCTGGTTGTCTTCTTCCCGCTGATGTTCATGTCCATGGTGCTGTTGCTGGAGCGGACGCCGGATCCGCGGATGCTTGCGGCGATCGTGGGCGTGAGCCTCCTCGCGTTGACGAGCGTCTACCTCACGACCCGCCCGCCGCTGGAAGCTCCGCAGGTGGAGGCGATGTTCCAGACCGCACAATCGAGGGTCGACCACCCGTTGCGTCGGGACGCGTTCGCCGTGTTGGAGCGGCCGGCGAGCGCGAACATCGCGTATATGGAGGGACAGCGGGCGACCGGGGCGTACCGTCAACGAATGCGCGCCTCCCTGTGGGTGACGGCGCCTACGTTCTTGACCTTCATCGCGATCACGATCGCGGTGCTTCGAGCGGCCGGCCGGGGAGGTGTCGCTCTGGCGCTCTCCGCGGCGGCATCGCTCTCGGCGATGTCGCTGCACTACGTTGCCGCCGATCTGCACCGCTGGAACTCACTCGCGATCACGACGAGCTTTCTGATGCTCTTCGTCGCCTGCCGGGCCAGCAAGGATGCGGTCGATCTGCGTGTCTATGATCGTCTCGCGGTGGCGACCACACCGCTCATACTCGTCAACATGATCTCGTCGATCGAGCTTTTCGACGGCTTCTCGGTCAAGAATCCGCCCTTCTTCGAGCATCTCGACTATCTCGCGAGGTTGGCCGCCGGCGAATCGTCCTTTCCGCAGGTTCCGCCGCGATGAGCAGCCCCGCCGGGCACCCGTGTTGGGCGACGGGGTTCGCGGTAGGTCTCGACCGCGACGGGGCATCTTTGCGATAATGAAGGCAGTGCTCCCCCTTTACCGCACCGTGGTCCGACGCGGGCGGGCGATAGGAGGGCCGCAATGAGCAACGCCGTTGCCCGGCCCGCGATGGCGATCGGTTTCCGCAGCCGGCCGGACGAGGCGTCGTGGCATTTCTGCGAGAACTGCGCGGACTGGCCCGACGCCCCGGAGCCCTTCGAGGAGTGGAGCGGCCCGCTGCCCGCGGGCTCTGAGATCTGTGCCTCGTGTTTGGAGCTGCGCAAGGCGGGCAATTGCCGGTTGCGACCCGCCTCATCGGGATTTACGCGGTAAGCGAGCTGTCGGCGACCCGGAGAGCAAGTCCGGCTTCGCGGCTGCGGTCCGCCCTGACGACTACTGTCCAGCCGATACCTGATTTAACATGATGCCGTTGCGCAAGCCTCGCTCGCCACGCCCCGCACATTCCCGATCGGAGAAGCCGCAATGATCGCTCGTATCGCCGCCGTGATTCTCCTCGCAGCCGTTGCTTTCCAGCCCACGATCACCCCGGCGGAGTCCTCGCCGTGGACCGCGGCGCCCCAGCAATCCGCCATGATCGGGCAGGAGCACGCCGCCTCCGCCCGAGCCATTCGTCGCGACGTGCCGCTCACGAACGCCATCGTCCGCGCCATGGAGGCGGGCACGCGTGACTTCTCCGGGCGCCCAGGGCCCAACTACTGGCAACTGCAGACCGACTACACGATCGCAGTGAGACTCGATCGGGCCACGCAGACGCTCACCGGCGAAGAGACGATCCTGCTGCACAACAACAGCGCGGACGCCCTCGACCAGGTCGTGCTGCGGCTCGACCACAATATCTTCCGCCCGCGCGTGCCCCGAGGGTCGTCGGTGCCCGCCGAGACCACCGAGGGAATGGTCGTCACGCGCATCAGTGTGGACGGGCAAGAGGTCAACCTGAGCGCGCCCGCGCGCGGGCGCCGGGGTCGCGGCAATGCCCCGCGGCGGCTCACCGCTTCCGGCCTTGACCAGACCGTCGCGGTGATCTCGCTGGCAGCGCCGATCGCGGCGCGGTCCAACGCCACCGTGGAGATCGATTGGCACACGAAGCTGCCCGGCGGCCCGGACGGGCGTGGGCATCGTATGACACAGCGTTGGGGGGACACGCTCTTCCAGCCCACCCAGTGGTTCCCACGCATCGCCAAGTACGACGACCTGCGCGGCTGGGACACGCAGGTCTACCTCGGCCCGGCCGAGTTCTTCAACAACTTCGGTCGCTTCGACGTCAGCATCGACGTGCCGGCCGGCTGGATCGTCAGCGGGACCGGCGTGTTGCAGAATCCCGAGGAAGTGCTGACCGCCACAGCGCGCGACCGGCTGTCGACCGTCTTGAGCACCGACGACATCACGACCATCGTCGGCGCCGGCGAGGTGGGGCCGGGTCAAGCGACCGCCGCCGGCGACCGACTCGTGTGGCACCTCGTCGCCGATATGGTGAATGACTTTGCCTGGGCGACGGCCGAGAATTTCGTCTGGCAGGCGACACGGGCGAACATCCCCACCAAGGGATACGTTCCCATTCACATGGTGTTCATCCCCGAGCGCGCCGAGCTCTTCGCCAACGCCGGCCCCCTCAGCCGCCACGCGCTGGAGTTCTACTCTGATCTGTGGGCGCCGTATCCGTTTCCCCAATTGACGCTTCAGGATGGGCCGAGCGCGGGTATGGAGTACCCGATGGTGATCAATTCCAATCAGGGCGCGGCGGACCACGAGGTGGCCCACCAGT
>CAYSHI010000120.1:0-8606 GCA_964430745.1 uncultured Acidobacteriota bacterium
CCCTGGACGAGGACAAATCGCTGACCTACGGCGCCGTTTCTCCGCCGCCACGCGCGGCGCATTCGCCCAGCGCTCGGGCTGCCTTCGCGGCGACACGCGATGGGCAGGTGTACCTGACCCGGAGCGATGAGTACCTCGTGCAGGCGTTTGCTGCTGACGGAACGCCCCGCTGGATCTTGCGGGTCGACCAGGCCTCGGCCGTTTCCCCGGACGGCGACGAAAACCCGCCGCCGGCGCTCTCCGTTCCGCGGCGCGGCCGGCTGACGCTCGGCAGAGGCAACCCATTGCGCGTCGACGGGCACGGCAACCTCTATGTGTTTCCGTACGTCGGAGCTTCCTGGGATCGTGACGAGCTTCCGGTCGACGTCTACTCGCCCGCCGGCGAACGGATCTTCGCCGGTTTTGTCTCCGACAGGAGCTGGATCCGCGCCAAAGACGACGCCGTCTACGGGATCGAGCTCGACGCCGATTCCGGGCGGCAACGGATCGTTCGCTATCGCGTGCGTGCGGCGTTCGTCGCCGAGCCGGGCACGTAAGAGTCGGGCCCAGACGGTCGCTCCGGAAAGCGTATCGAGCGCGGCTCGGCCGGTTGCCCCCTGCGACGAGTCGGGATTGGAGCTATCGAGTCGCGCGGGAGAAGAGGTCCGGGTGGCGCTCGTCCTCTCTCGAGGTACTGACGCGGTGCTCGCCGCGACCATCCGCGGCGGCCTCGTAGATCTCCCAGTTACCGTGCCGGTCGGTCACCCAGACCAGGCGGGTCCCATCTTGCGAGAATTGCGGATCTTGATTGTCGCCCTCGCTGCTCGCCAGGTCGCGGGCGTCGTCGCCGGAGGGAGTCAGCGAGCGAAGGTCGGTGCCGATCAGGTCTCCTCCGGCCATGTAGGCGATGCGGTCACTGGTCGGGTTCCATGCCGGGTTGCAGCGCCCGGGCAGCGGGCCGGTGAGGCGCTCGATCTCGCCGCTTTCGAGGTCCAGGAGATAGACCTGCCAGGAGAACATGCCGTCGGACGAAAACGCGATCCGACGCCCGTCGCCGGCCGGTGTCGGGCCGCCGGTGCGTCCGCCGGGGTAGTGCGTCAGTTGAGCGAGCTCATCGGTTTCGAGATCGAGCACCCAGATGTTCTGGTCGCCGTCGCGGTCCGACGCGAACACGAGCCGCCCGTCGGGCATCCAATCCGGGTCGAAATCCTCTCCCGGGTGGTCGGTCACACGCTGCAAGCCGCTGCCATCGGCGTTGACGATGTAGACATCCTTGGCGCCCTCGAGATCCGAGTGGAACGCCACCCGAGTGCCGTCCGGTGACCATCGCGGTCGCCGGTCGTTGGCCCGGTGGCTCGTTAACGGGCGTGGCCGCGGCGCACCGGCGTCGTAACGATGGATATTGCTGTAGCCATCGCCGTGGCTCTCGTAGACGACGCTACCGGCTGAGAGTGCCCAGGATCCCTCCTGCGTCGGAGCCGGGGGCTCCGTAGCCCCTCCGTTCAGCAGCGGCAGCGTCAGAACAAGGGCGATGCAGGCGATTCGCGGAAGGCTCATTGATTGGTCCGAAGCGGGGGGGTAGGGGAGAGTCCACAATATAGTGAAGGTAGCAAGACGCTCGGCGCTTCGTTAGGCGCCGGCCGAAAGGAGCACCCGTGAAGCCTCTGACTCAGCGGGTCGTCGGACTCGGTGCCCTGCTCATGGCGACGATCGCGTGCACTCCCGCCGAGCCGCCGGTCGGCGAACAGGGCGCCGTCGAGGCCCCAACGTGGGTCGGCACGATCACCACCGAGGGGTCGGTGACCACGGTGGTCAACCGATCAGGCTCCCTGTGGGACGGCGAGGCCACGCTGGCTGAGGATCTGTCGATCGGCGTCGAAGCCGGCGACGAACCGTACCTGTTGGGCCGCGTCGCCGGCCTGGGCGTCGCGAGCGGGAGGATCTTCGTGCTCGACGCGCAGGTGCTTCGCGTGCGCGTATACGACCTCAACGGAGCGCACCTGATGGACCTCGGCGGCGAGGGCGACGGGCCGGGCGAGTTTCGTCGTCCCACCGCCCTGGCGGTGGGCTCCGAACGCGTTTTCGTGCGCGATCCGCAGCTCGGCCGGATCACGGTCTTCTCGAGGTCCGGCGAGCTGCTCGATACCTGGCCGACCGCGGCCTTCTTCACGCCGGTGCCGATCGTTGCCACCGTCGGCGACGGGTTGTTCGTGCCGGCCCGGGGCGGTATGGCGCCGCACGGCCCCGAGGGGGTTGCGGGGCCGACGATTCCTCGCCCCTCCTTTGCTTTCACCCCACCCACGATGTCGATTCGGATTACCGAGGACATTCCGGGGTACTCGAGCGGTGCGATGCTCGCGCAACCCGTGCCGTTCTGGCCGGTGCCCACCTGGGCTCTGGCACCCACGGGAGCGATGGTTTTCGGCGACGCCGATACCTACCGATTCACTGTCGAGAAGCCGGAGGGCTCGCGCCTCGTTGTCGAGAGCCACTACGAGCCGGTGGCCGTCGAGGCGGAAGAGGCCGACTGGCATCGGTCGCGTGTCCGGCAGTATCTGCGGCAGGCCGATCCGAGCTGGCAATGGGAGGGTCCCGAGATCCCCGCCACCAAGCCCGCTTATCAGGATCTCGTGCCCGCGCGCTCGGGAGAGGTGTGGGTGGTGCGTCCCGGCCCCGGCTACCTCACCGCCGGATGCGAGGCGATGGGGGTGCTCGAGGCGCCCGAAACCTGCTGGTCGGATACGCGCATCGTCGAGGTTTTCGGCGCCGATGGGCGACTCTCGGGTCGGGTCGCGGTACCCCCCGATCTTGCCTTCGTGCCGCGACCGGTGATTGACGCCGAGACTCTCGTGGCTGTCGTCGTCGACGCCGCCGGCACGATCATGGTCAAGCGATACCGGCTCGTCGCGCCCGCCCGCGAGTAGGCGCGAGGCAAACGGGCAAACTTCGGCTATCATCTCGACGGCCTCCAACGGCCTTCAACGGACTCCGATGGCCTCCGATGGCCTCCGGTGAACGACACCAAGACCATGACGAGACCGAGACGCCTCAACGCGATCGAGCAAATGCACGCGGCCACGACCCGGCTGTTGGAAGGGACCCGGGATATCGCTCCGTGGGAGTGGGATCAGAACTATTGGGCCGCGCTCGCGGTGATCAAGTCGCCGCACGAGACGGACTTCATGGAGGTCGTGGATGAGGTTTTCCCGCACTCGTGGGACCCCTTGGAGATCAAGTCGGCGCCCGAGCAGATTCGCCGCGTCGCAGGCGTTTGGGGCGGGTTGATGACCGGCCAGCAGTTCTTCGCTCTCGATCCCGGCGCGGATCCGATGATGTATGCCGCATGGTGGCCTTGGGGAAACCGACAGAAGTTCTCCTTGCGTGTGAGTTGCTCCGCCCGGGCGGAGGCCGTCATCAAAGCCGATCCGCAAGCCAGGCTGAGGGGCTGGTTCGGGCTCTAGCCGGGGACCGGCAATTCGTTGGGGGGTACCGCGCGGGGTCTTGCGGGGCAGGCGTGAGGAGCGATGAGGATGCGGGCAGTGTCGTCGACGCAAGGAACGGGCGGTCGTTCATGGCAGCCTCTACGCACTATCTGATCTGCACCTCCCCGCGCACCGGAAGCTCGTTTCTGTGCGCCGCGCTCCGCAACACCGGTTCCGCCGGCATGCGGCAGGGGAGCATCGTCGGTGCCGAGTATCTCCTAATGTGCCGCGTCACTATTGTCTTTACTTTTGTGGCGACGAGACCGTGACGAGTTCAAGGGGCGGCGACGCAGGCGATGCTTGGGTATCGTCGAGGAGCGGCGACGCAGAAATCGGCGCGGTCTCGTCGCCACCCGAAGGGCGGGCAGGATTTGCACGTGGTATCGGCGTCGGAACTCGTCGACGATGTCTACACATCGCCTTCCTCGTCCCTCCTTGATCTCACCCGCAACTCCTGCCCGCAAAAGTGAAGACAATAGTGACGCGGCACACTAGAGCTCGTCGGCAGGCCGGATCAGCGAGTCGAGTTCGGTTCGCTCGATCGCGCGCGGCTGCGCGACTTTCTCGACCACGCCTTCGAGCGCTCGAGCACGGCGAACGGCATCGCCGGCTTCAAAGTGATGTGGGAGCAGATTCGAAGGCTGGCCGGACATCTTGGTTGCGAGACCAACGGCGACGGATTCGGTTTCCACGATTTCGCCGAATTGCTTCCTCGTGACACCCGGTTCGTGTTGTTGACCCGTCGCGACCGTCTTCGTCAGGCCGTGTCGCTGGCCAAGGCGCTGCAAAGCCAGTGCTGGAACATCGCCGAGCAGGAGAGATTCGGCGGCCGCTACGGGTTCGAATACATCGGTCTGCTGAGAATCTCGACGATGTTGGAACGGCTCGACGCCATGTGGCGAGAGTTCTTCGCACACAATGACATCACGCCGCTGGAGCGTGTCAGGCGGCTTCCCAGCGGGGAACTGCTTTCCGACAGAGACGAGCGGCGCTGAGTCAGCTACGCGACCACTCGATCTCGCACTCGTCGCGGTCTCCGAGCGCTCGTTCGAGTAACTCGCTGAGATGCTCCGACGCGCCATGCTCCCTCAGCATGTCGACCGTCGTGCGGTTCAGGTAATAGTCGGTGTCGTCGTCCGACTCTTCCTCGAGTTGGTCGATGAGAAACTGCAACTCCTCGGCCGAGATCGACCCCAGCGAGGTCCCCGTTTCCTTTTCCCGCACTTCGATCATGAAGCTCTCCTTGTTCGCAGTCTCGGACAAAGACTACAACACGACACTCGTTGACCCCTTGTTCGCGCGCACCGGCTAGGATATGACCTTAGCAGCGCGGGGTTGGACCACAGGGGCGAGGCGTTGGTTGCGCTCGCCCGAGAGGAGGGATGCGCGTGGCAGAAGAACCCGAGGACACCCAGGAGCAGGAAGCCACTACCGGCGGAGACGGCACGGCCAAGGCCGCACAAGAGCCGCAATCGAATGCGGCGGATTCCGCCGGCGACCGTCCGGCGCCGGGGGCGGGGGGGTCGGCGGCCCCGCTCGTGAAAGCCGACTTGGGCAAGCGTTTCATCGCCGCAATCATCGACGCCGTCATTGCGGTGCTGGTGGGCTTCATTCCCATCATCGGAGGGCTTATAGCGACGGCGTATTGGCTCGTGCGCGACGGGCTCGACATCGACTTCATGGATCACCGTTCGATCGGAAAGAAGCTGGTGAAGCTGCGCCCGGTGACGCTCGATGGCTCGCCGATCGATGTGATGACTTCGATCAAGCGGAACTGGATGTTCGCCCTTGGGGGAATCGCACAGCTTTTCGCCTACACGCTCATCGGTCTGGTGATCGCGATTCCGTTGGCCATGCTGGTCTTCCTCATCGCCATCATCGAGGTAATCATGGTTCTCGTCGACAACGACGGTCGGCGTCTGGGCGACAAGATCGCCGACACCATGGTCATCGAGGTGGACGAGTAGTTTCGGCGCGGCACGGAGGCTGACGTCGGGCGAGTACGCGATCTTCGCCCGATTGCGGGACCGTTCGATGGTTATCGCCCAAGGGTTGCCCGAGGGGTTCGAACGATCCCGCCCTCACCGTGGCCGCTCACATCGGTGCCAACGCACCAACGAAGCGGCCGCGCGGTGGTGACGGCCTACTGGGCCTTGAGCGCGTTGGCGTAGCTGGTGATCAGCGACACGGCCTCGTCGATGCGAGCGAACATCGATTGTGCCTGGACGTTGAGGCGCTCGGCGTCCTCGGCGAGGCTGGCGATGCCGCCCGGGTTGAGGTCGTAGCCGAGGTAGGTGATCTGGTCGCGGAGCCCGCCCATGAAGACGTCGAAATCGGCGCCCGCGCGGCGTCCCGCCTCGAGGGTTCCGCTGAAGCCCAGCCGTGTCTCGTTGAGGCGCTCCTGGGCGCGTGCCTGCAATGTCTCGTCGGTGATATCCACGAGACTCTGGGTCCATTCTTCGAAGAACTTGTGCGCTTCCTTCTCCATTTCTTCGCCCTTCTTGCGCACCTCTTCGCGCCGACTATCGCTGCGGTTGGCCGCGCCGCGCAGGTCGCTGAAGAGCTTCTTGGAGTCGCCGGCCCCGCTCATCAGCTCGTTGTAGACGTCGAGCGTGTTCATGAGCTGGGCACGGGTGTTGCTGATCTCCCGCACGGTGTCTTCGGCGCGCTTCACCAGGCGCTCGGTCTGGCGTACCTGTCGCGGGGCCGCGGTGGCTGCAGATACCGCCACAAGGGCCACGGCGACGACTGCCGCCATGGCGACGGCCTTCATGATCCTGTTCACGTTGATACCCTCCTCTGTCGGGTGTCTAAGCTTCCTAGTGTACAGACTCGGGTGGGCGAGCACTTTGTAACACAGCGGCGGGCGTCGCGCCGTGTGCCCGGACACTTCCCCCGCGCCGAAGCACGATCATGCGCGCGAAGTATCCGTCCCGGCGAATGAGCCGCCGCCTGTTCGTTGTATCTTCCCCGCATCGTACGGCCGCCACGGAAAGGAAAACCATGCCGAGCGCCCGGAGCCGCCCACGTACGCTGCGCCCGAAGGAGAGGTCCGCCGCTGTTGCTGTCTTGGCAGCGATCGTGATCGGCATCGCCTCGTGCCAACCGGCCCCCTCGGAAGATCCCGCAGCGGCCGGTGAAGCCGGTGCCGGGCCTCCCGCGACGTCGGAGCCTTTCTCCGAGCCTTTCTCCGAGCCTTGGGAGCTCATCGACGTCGATTTCGACCCCTCCGACGGCGTCCGTGTCCTCGTTCTCCACGACATGGAAGGCCTCGCCGACCAGGACGATTGGCACACCTTCGATTACGGCGAGCCCGAGTATGACCACGGCCAGGAGTTGCTCGCGGCCGATATCAACGCCGTGATCGACGGTCTGTTCGCCGGCGGCGCCACCGAGGTGCACGTGGTCGACGGCCACGGTTCCGGTAACCCCGAGCCCGACTTGCGTGCCGAGCTGCTCGACCCGCGCGCCACACAGGTACTGCGCGACGAGCCCTTCGATACCTACTTCGATCTGGTCGAGCCCGGCGCCTATGATGCGGTCGCGGTGGTCGGGATGCACGCGAGGACCGGCAGCGGTGGTTTCGCCTCGCATACCTTCACGCTCGGCATCGAGTTACGCATCAACGGCCAACCGATTACCGAGACCGAGCTCGTCGGACTGTCCTGGGGCCGTGCCGGCGTGCCGGTGATCTTTGCCTCCGGCGACGACCGCCTCGCCGCCGATCTCGAGACGATGCCGTGGATCGAGTTCGTCACCGTCAAGACGGCCACCAGCGCCTCCACCGCCGAGTTGCGGCCCGCCGGGGAGGCGCGCGCCGATTTGCGCGATAGCGCGCGGCGCGCGGTCGAGAACATCACGTCCGCACAGGTCATGAAGGTCAATACACCCGTCACCGCCGCCGTCCATGCCGTCCCGCCCGCCAGTCTCGGAATCATGGACGGCTTTCCCGGCGTCGACTACGCCGACAACACCGTCACCTTCGTGGCCGATGACCTCGGTCAGGCGTACGAGGGCATGGTGCCGATCGTCGGTGTCGCGACGCGGGCGTACGAGCGGGTGTTCATCGAGCGACTCGTCGGGCAAGAGGGTGGGGCGGAGCTGGAGGCTCAGTACTGGGGATGGTTGACCGAGCGCTGGCTCGATGTCGAGTCGGGCCGCTGGTCGCCACCGGAGCCTGGAAGCGGCACAAGCGATCGGAAGTATCACGGCTATCGATGAACCCATGGAGCCAAGATGACCATTCGCAGCTACGTCGTGCGCACCGCACTACTCTCCACACTGGCACTGTCTGTCGCGGCGGGTGCAGTTGCCGCCGTCGCCGCTCCCTACCAGTCGGCAGGCCCTCCGCCACAGGTCGCTCTCACACACGCGAACGTGGTCGACGTTCGCAGCGGCGACGTCCTGGTGGACGCCACCGTTCTGTTGCGCGGAGGGGTCATCGCGGAGGTTGGCCCAGTCGGCGTGCCGGAGGGATACGAGGAGATCGACCTGGGCGGCGCCTATCTCCTTCCCGGCCTCATGGACGCCCACACCCACCTCGACGGCCGCCGGCAGGCGCGGCGGGCGCTCGAGTCGGGCGTCACGACCGTGCGTAGCGCGAGCGTCGGCTCCTACCGGGACGTGGTTCTCCGGGAGTTGGTGCGCGAGGGCTACATCGAGGGGCCCGACATGCTTGCCGCCGGTGTTTTCATCACACCGGAGCTTGCCGACAGCGTGCTTGCCGACCCGGCGCTGGGCGAGCTGATGGGAGGGGTCACCACGCCGGAGGAGCTACGGCTGGCGGTGCGCGTCAACCTCGATCACGGCGTCGACGTCATCAAGACCCGCGGCACCGAGCGGGCCGGTCTACCGGACACCGATCCGCGCAAGCAGACCTACACCGAAGAGCAGCTACGCGTGATCGTGGAGGAGGCTGCGACCCGCGACGTACCCGTCGAGGCGCACGCGCACGGCGACGAGGGTGCCCGAGCCGCCGTGCTGGCCGGCGTGCGCAGCATCGAGCACGGTACATACCTGTCCGACGGGACCCTCGAGTTGATGAAGGAGCGGGGCACGTTTCTGGTGCCGACCTACCGCACGGTGGTCGACCTGGCGGAGCCGGGGGGCGAGGACGACGACCCGGTGCTGGTGATCCGCGGCACG
>CAYSHI010000121.1:0-35318 GCA_964430745.1 uncultured Acidobacteriota bacterium
TCGCCGGGTTCTTCGACGCCAACATCTTCTTCCCCCACTACCGAACGTTGGCGTATTCGGAGTTCCTGATCCCGCAGACGCTGGTGGCGGCTCCCTTGTTGCTGCTGTTCGACAACCCGCTCGTCGCCTACAACGTGGTCCTGCTGGCGTCGTTCGTGGCTACCGCGTTTGCCATGTACGTGCTCGGAAAGCACCTGACGGGAAGCGCGTTCGCCGGGTTCCTGAGCGGGGTGGCGTTGGCGTTTTCGCCCTTCATGTTCTCGCACCTGAGCCACCTCCAGATCATCGGTGCTGCCGGGATTCCGCTGGTGTTCTATTTCCTTCACCGCTATTTCGACGAGGGTTCCGTCGTCTGTCTGTTGGGCTTCAGCGGTGCCTATATCGCGCAATCGCTGGCAAACGCCTACTACGCCCTCTATCTGACCTACGCGGCCGGTGCCTACATCGTCTACAGGGCCGTGCTTGACCGGCGGCTGTCGAGACCGTCCTTTTACCGCCACATGGCGATCCATGCCGCCCTATCGCTCGCCGCTCTGGCGCCTTTCTTCGGCCAATACGTCGTCCTTCGGCGAGAGCTGGGCTTCGTCCGCCAAATGGTCTTCAACGGCGGTTGGTACAGCTTTCTCGCGGCCCCGCCGATAAACCGGCTGTACGGAGGCATCACCGAGCCGCTACGTGCCTCCGAAGCGGCGCTCTTTCCCGGCGTGCTCGTCG
The DNA here is from genome assembly GCA_964430745.1 of uncultured Acidobacteriota bacterium. GTDB lineage: Bacteria > Acidobacteriota > UBA890 > UBA890 > UBA890 > CBDCGW01. The sequence continues at coordinate 715 of CAYSHI010000121.1, forward strand.
TGGCCCTCGCGATCGTAGGCGTGATGGTGAGCCGCAGTCCGGCTGACGAGCGGCCGGCCGGGTCGGTGCCAGCGGGGAGGACGGCGTCCTCTCGACCGCCGAGTGGGACGACGACGGCCCCTCGCCTGACAACCGCCGTGACGTGGGGGTACGCGTTAATGGGGGCGGTAATCGTACTGGGTTGGCTCGCGATTTTGACCATTACCGTGACGGGCGGCATGGAGGGGACCCTGGCGGGTTTCGAAGTGCGTGCCACCAGCTTCCGCAATCCGATTGCCGGACTGGTCGTGGCCATTGCGCTCAGGGCGCTGATGCGTCGCCGTCATCCGCAGCTCGGGCGCGGCGAACCCTGGTTGCGGGAGCCGCAGCGGTTTTATGCCTGCATGATGTTCGTCGTCGCGTTGCTCACGCTGGGCCCCGACGGCCTCTATGGGCTCCTGTACGTCTTTGCGCCCGGGTTCGACGGCGTGCGCGCCGTGCCGCGAATCCACATTCTCGGCGTCTTTTGCCTGGCCGTTTTCGCTGCCTACGGCACCAGGGCTGCGCTCGAGTGGCTGAGACGCCGAGAGCATGCTTGGGTGGCCGCGCTGCTGCCCATCGTCATGCTCGTGGAGTTCTTCTCCGCACCGGTGCCGCTGTTTCGTGTGCGTTGGGGCGAGGAAGCCCCGGGGGTGTATCGGTGGCTGGCGCAACAGGAAGGTGACTTCGCCGTTGTCGAGTACCCGATCGACGGTCGACTCGAGTTCGAGCGGCTGTACCACTCGAGCGTGCACCGCAAGAAGCTCGTCAACGGTACGAGTGGGTACAAGGCACCGATCTATGGCGAGTTGCGGGATCGTATGTGGGCGTTCCCCTCCGCCGCGACCATCGAGGATTTGCGCGACTTGGGGGTGCGCTGGGTCATCGTCCACCCCGAGAAGTACCTGGAACTCTGGCCCCAGTTCAGTCCCCGATACGCCCGTCACGATACCGACATGCAGCTAGTGGCCGAAGTTGACGGCGCTCTCGTTTTCGAGATGCTGGACACGGATTGGCTGACGCGCGATGAGTCCGACGCTCGACGGCGCGGCCTTGGTTGGAAATCGATTGCCGCGGAAGACTGGGTCGTGACGGCGAGCATCAACGGCGACCTCGCCGCGCTGGCCGTGGACGGCGACCTCTCGACACGTTGGAGCACGGGTATTCAGGCTCCGGGCGACTTCTATCAAGTCGACTTCGGCCGCGAGGTCGAGTTCGATCGCATTGTCACCCGTCTGCACGATCATCGGCACGATTTCCCCCGCGGATACAGGATCGAGGTCTCCGATGATGGGACGGCATGGGAGACGGTCGCCGAGGACGCCGCCGTGTATCAGACGGTCACCGAGGTCGTCGATGCCCAACTCCGGATCGATCTGCCGGTTACGCGGACGCGGTACCTGCGTCTCGTGCAGACAGGCGAGGATCCGGTCTACTGGTGGTCGATCCACGAGCTCGAAGTTCGGCGACGAATCGACGACGGTGGTTGAGTCCTTCCGCCGCCGCGCCTATGGAACAGCGAGCTAATACGAAGGTCTCGGCTCGGCCTGGTCCCCTGAATCCTCCGGCATCGGCTGGGAGTCGACGTCCGGGTGACGGAGGTGGAAATCCGAAACTTGCTGGTAGGCATGCGCCAGCAACAGCGCTTCGGCGTCCTTGAAGAGCCCGCCGACGAACGAGATGCTGTACGGCGTGTTCTGCGCGCTGAAACCGTTGGGCACCACCACCTGCGGATGTCCCGTGAGGTTGGTGGCGCCGACGACGCCACCCCGTGAGGTCGGCGTCACGAACACGTCGATGTCGCGCATGACCTCGGAGAACTGCCGCATGTACATGGTCCGTGCCCGGTTCGCGTTGATGTAGTCGACGGCGGGAATGAACCGCGACGTGCGGAACGTGTTGGGCCAGGAGGAGTCCTCCAGCAGGTCGTCGCGCCCGCTCAGCGTGAGCTCCTCGAAGGCGGCGCCGGCCTCGGCGGTGAGGATGAAGCTCATCGCGCCCACCGGAAAGTCGGGCAGCGCGATCGGCACCAGCTCGACGCCGATCTCCTCCCGCAGCGCCCGCAGGGTGGCCAGGTCGAACTCACGGTTGTCGTAACGCTGGCCCGGTTCGAACGCGTTCTCCAGGTAGCCGACGCGTAGGGCACGAGGGTCGCGGTACGGGTCCCAACCGAACGGTACGCTGCGCGCGGACGGGTCCATGCCGTCGGCGCCATGGATTGCCGAAAACACGAGCGCGCAATCTTCGGCGCTCCGGCACATCGGGCCGATCTTGTCCATGCTCCAGGAAAGCGCCATCGCTCCCGCCCGCGATACGCGCCCGAAGGTCGGGCGCATACCGGTGACACCGTTGCGGGTGCTCGGCGAGGTGATGCTGCCGCGGGTCTCGGTGCCGATGGAAAAACCGACGCAACCTGCTGCGGTTGCCGAGCCGGGCCCTGCGGAAGATCCGCTCGACCCTTGTTGCGTGTTCCACGGGTTGCGCGTTCGTCCGCCGAACCAGCGGTCGCCTTGCGCCAGAGCGCCGAGCGTGAGCTTCGCCACCAGCACGGCGCCCGCCTCGGCGAGGCGACGAACCACGGTGGCATCCTCGTGGATCATCTGGGTTCGGTAGGGTTCCGCTCCCCAGCTTGTCGGGTAATCACGCGTCGCCAGCAGGTCTTTCGCGCCCCACGGGATGCCGTGCAACGGGCCGCGGTAGTTGCCGCGTGCGATTTCCTGGTCGGCGCGGAGCGCTTGCTTGAGAGCCAGTTCCTCGGTCAAGTTGACGACGAACAGCAGCTTGGGGTCGTAGCGCTTCAGCCGCTCCAGGTACATGGTGGTGAGCTGTTCCGAGCTCACCTGTCGCGAGCGCACGAGCTCCGCAAGCTGTGTCAACGGCAGAAACGAAAGCGTCTCGATGTCGTCGGAGACGGCGGGTGGGCTCTGCCGGCTGACCCTCAGCGGGATCTCCTCGCGCTCCATGTCGGCTTCCACACCGGGCATTACGGGCTCGAAAAGCAACGCCGGCGGAACCTCGTTGGGAATGTCCAGCGCCCGCAGGTCTTCGTACGCCGCGGCGTTCCGGTCGAGGCCGCGGCGCATCTGATCGCGCTCCTCCTCGGTGAGCTCGAGGCCGGCGATCTTCTCGGCCTCCGCGATCATCTCCGTGGTGATCGTCGGGTCCGGCAACTGACCACGCTGCTGCACGTGGGCCCAGAGGACCCCCGGAAACAGCGTGCCGGCGAGACTGGTGGTGGAGAAGAAGGCCATGAAGGCGCGTCGATCGAGTTCGGGTTGGCGCATGTCCTGCTCAACGAGGCTGTGGGGGAGATATGACGTGCGGGCAATATGCCGCTGTTTCCACCGTGGGACAAGGGCGCCGCGGCCTCGCGACACCGATTGGACCCCGCCGGACAAGGACGGCGCGGCTTCGCGACACCGATTGGGCCCCGTGGGACAAGGGTGCCGCCGCCTCGCGACACCGATTGGGCCCCGTGGGACAATACGCGCCATTCTCGACACTGGAGGCTCTCGAATGGGGAAGAAGATCAATCGAAGGCAGTTCGTGGCCACGGGTGCGGCGGCGGGAATCGCCGCGGCGAGCGTTCCCGCGGTGGGTGCGGTGCCCTGCGGGTCGGAGGGCAAGACGTCGCCTTCGCCCGAGGTGTTGGTTCCGCAGGGTTCCACACCGCTGGTGATCTCCGATTACAGCGGTTTCGGCTTTCGCGACGGCGGCAGCCAGAATGCGCTCGAGAAGGCCTTCGAGATGATGGCGGCGGGCGAGGACGTCCTCGATGCCGTTGTCGCCGGCGTCAATATCCCGGAGAACGACCCGACCGAGACGGGCATCGGCTATGGCGGCTTGCCCAACGAGCGCGGCGTCGTGCAGCTCGACGCCTGTTGCATGCACGGGCCCAAGAAGCGCGCCGGAGGCGTGGCGGCGCTCGAGGGCGTGCGAACGCCTTCGCTGGTGGCCAAGGCGGTGGCCGATTACACCGACCACCACCTCCTGGTGGGGCAGGGCGCGCAGGACTTCGCTCGCAACATGGGCTTCGAGATCGAGACCGATCTGAACACCGAGCGCTCACGTGAGCTGTGGCTCGAGTGGCGCCGTCGTGTCGACCCGGAGCACTACCTCGATCCCGACGAGCGTCCGGTTCGCCGCCGTGGCGGCGGTAGTGGCGCCGGTAGCGGCGGCAACGCCGAGCGCGTGGGTAGCGCCCGGCGCGCGTCGGACAAAGGCGATCCCCGAGCGGTTGCCACGGCACATCGAGAAGAGCTTCGCGAGCGTGCGTGGCGCGGCTATCAAGCCGGCCTCGATATGGTCCGCGAAGGCCTCATCCCGGAGCACAGCTTCTGGGGCACGATCAACTGCAACGGCGTCAACTCCGCAGGAGAGATTTGTGGCGTCACTACGACGAGCGGCCTTGCCTGGAAGATTCCGGGGCGCGCCGGTGACTCGCCGATTCTCGGTGCCGGCCTCTACGTCGACGGCGATGTGGGCGCCTGCGGGTCCACCGGCCGCGGCGAGGCCAACCTCTTCAACCTGTCGTCCTTCTTCGTCGTCGAGAAGATGCGCGACGGCATGCACCCGAAGGACGCCTCTCTGGAGGCCCTTCGACGGGTCCGCGACAACACCATCGAAGAGCGTCTGTTGAACAGCCGCGGCGAACCCGCCTTCAACGTGCGCTTTTTCGCCATCGACAAGCAAGGTCGGTACGGCGGCGTGCAGATGTACGGCGGCGGGGAGGGCTTCGCGATATGTACGGAGAATGGCGCCGAGCTCATCGACTTCGACTACTTGCTCGAGGGTGCGCCCACCGACTAGGAGGTCTCGTGACGATAAGCGTTCGTCGAATCCCGCTCGCGATGACAGCAGCCGCATTGATTCTCGGCTGCTCGTTGGTTTCGTCTTGCTCTGCGACCGGTCCGGGTGCCGATCAGGCTTCGGAGGCAGAGGCGGGTGCCGGCACCGCGGACCGAAGCGCGGGCGATTTCGACGTGGTCGAGGCGTCGATCGCGGAGATTCACCGGGCGATGTCGGACGGGCGCCTCACTTCCCGCCGGTTGGTTGAAGCCTACCTGGCCCGGATCGATGCCTACGACGCGCAGGGTCCGGCGCTCAATGCCATCATCGAGTTGAACCCGGAAGCGCTCGATCGCGCCGATGAGCTCGACGCTGTTTTCGCGGCGTCGGGACTCAGTGGCCCGCTGCACGGAATCCCGGTGATCGTCAAGGACAACTACGATTTCGCCGGTATGCCGACGACGGCCGGTTCGGCATCGCTGTCCGCGTCCTTTCCCCCCGATGATTCCTTTCAGGTGCGCCGTATTCGAGAGGCCGGGGCGATCGTGCTGGCGAAGTCGAACATGGCGGAGTTCGCCTTTTCGCCCAATGAGACCATCGGTTCGCGGATCCCGGGGTTTACACGCAATCCCTACGCCACCAATCGCGTGACGGCCGGCTCGAGTGGCGGCACGGCGGCGGCCGTGGCGGCGAGCATGGGGGCGGTCGGTTTGGGCACCGATACCGGCAACTCCATCCGCGGCCCCTCGTCGCACAACGCTCTCGTGGGCATCCGCTCCACCATCGGCCTGACCAGTCGCGACGGCATCGTTCCTCTCTACTTCTCGCACGATATCGGCGGCCCGATGGCCCGTAGCGTCGCCGACGCCGCGGTCGTCTTCGACGTGATCGCCGGAACGGATCCCGCCGACCCGACCACGGATGAGGCGGACAACCGCCGCGCCGCGAACTATAACGAGTTTCTCGATGCCGACGCTTTGGCGTCGGCCCGCATCGGCGTCGTGCGCCAGATCGTGGACAGCGAGAACGGGGATCCGCGCGTGCGCGAGGTCTTTCACCGGGCGCTCGACGACCTGAGCCGCGCCGGGGCCGAGATCGTCGACCCGGTGATGATCCCGATGCTCGACGAGCGGGTCCAGTTCTGGTGCAGCCGTTTCCGCGCGGACATCAATGCGTACCTCGCGACCCTCGGGCCCGACGCGCCGGTCAAGACGCTGGCGCAGATCGTCGACTCGAACGCCTACGACCGCACGGTGCGCGATCGTCTCCGGCGCTCCATGGAGGAAAGCCTCGACGACCCCGACGTTCGCTGTGCCGAGCAGACCGCCAACCGGCGTCGCTTTGCCGAGCAGGTGAGCGGCATCATCGCCGACAACGATCTGGACGCGCTGGTGTTTCCGACCTGGGCCAATGTGCCGCGTCTGATCGGGGACCTGCGCTCTCCGGGCGGCGATAACAGCCAGGTGCTTTCACCGCAGACGGGATTCCCCGCCATCACCGTGCCGATGGGATGGGTCGAAGAAGGCGGCCGGCAGCTTCCCGTGGGCCTGCAGATTCTCGGCGACGCGTGGACCGAGCCGCGCTTGATCGCGCTTGCGTACGCCTATGAACAGGCCACGCTGCATCGCCGTGCGCCGGATTCGACGCCGCGCCTGGGCTCCGGCCCGGCCGGGCCCCTGGAGGCCGGGAGCGTGGGGCGCTCGGAGGTTGTCGCGGACGCCGTGGGCGTCGCCGGAGACGACATCGGAGGCGTCGGAGCCTCGCTCATCGAGGGCGCCTGGCGGGCCGAGACGTATATGCTCGCCGATGGCGTCTCGCACGATGTCGATGGCACCATCGTGTTTGCGGGAAGCTCCTGGCAGGTGCTGTTCTTCGTTCTCGACGACGACCGAGTCGCACGCCGTGGATCGGCGGAGGGCGGCAGTTTCGTGCTCGATGGTGAGCGGCTGACCTTTCGCCATCGCTACAATCTGTCGGCCGGCGAGGAGATGGACGGTCTCGAGGCCGCCGATCTGCGCATGCAGATTCGAGATGCCGCCGGTGAGGCGGTCGAACCCTGTACCATCGAGCTGATCGACGGGCGGCTGACGATTCTCTTCCCGAGCGGCAATCGAATGGTGTTTTCGAGGATCCCATGAGGCGATCATGAGCACGGCAAACGGAGAATCCGAGGCCTCTGCGCTCCGGCGCGGCGTTGTCCACGTTCGGGAGACGGGCGAGGGGAAGTTCCACAACGTCGTGGATGCGGGCGGGCACGAGCTGTTCGCGGACGAGCCTGCCGGCGTCGGCGGTGACGATCGCGGGCCGGCGCCCTACGAGTTGCTGCTGTCGGCCCTGGGAGCGTGCACGTCGATTACCCTACGCATGTACGCCGACCGCAAGGCGTGGCCGCTCGAAAGCGTGGCGGTCGATCTGCGCCACGAGAAGATTCACGCCGACGACTGTGAGCATTGCGAGACCGAGAAGGGCTACCTCGACCGGATTCACATCGAGGTGACCGTCGAAGGCCCGCTCGATGAAGAACAGCGGGCCCGCCTGCTCGACATCGCGCACAAGTGTCCGGTACATCGCACGCTGCAAAACGAAATCGACATGCCGACGAGCCTCAAGGAGTGAGAGCGTGAAGGAGAGTCCCGTAGTTGCCGTCGTCTGCGGCGGGCCTTCGGCCGAAGCTGAAGTTTCCCGCGTATCGGGCAAGTGCATCGCCGACGCGCTGAGCGCCACCTACGCCAATGTCAGCCTGATGGAGCTTGAGGAGTTCGTCGAGGGCGGATTCGGCAAGAGCTTCTCCGACGTTGTCTTTCCCGCGTTTCACGGCCCGCCGGGAGAAGACGGCACCTTTCAGGGGTTCCTCGAAGTACTCGGCATTCCCTACGTCGGCTGCGATGTGCCGTCGAGCGCGTGTGCCATGGACAAGGTCATCGCCAAGCAGCTGTTTCGCTCGCGCAATCTGCCCGTGGCCGACGACGTCGTGGTGTACCGCAGCGAAGGCGCCGCAGCGGGTGCGCGCCGCGTGCTCGAGACGCTCGGCAACGACGTTGTCATCAAGCCGTCGAGCCAGGGTTCTGCGCTCGGCGTTGTCTTCGGCAAGGATCTCGTCGACCTCGCGCCCGCCATCGAGCAGGCCTTCACCTTCGACGACCGCGTGCTCGTGGAGCGCCGCATCGAGGGAAAGGAGATCACCGTTGCCGTGCTCGAGCGCGACGGCGCCGAAGCCCTGCCGGTGGTCGAGATCACCACACCGCCCGGCTCCTGGTACGACTTCGAGCACCGCTACACGCCCGGCTTGTCGGATCACATCATGCCGGCCCCGTTGCCCCAGGGGCAGTACCGCCGTACGCAGGAGATCGGCGTGCAGGCGTTCGAGGCATTGGGTTGTCGGGATCTCTCCCGCGCCGATTTCGTCGTTCCCGCCGACGGCGAGCCCGTTGTGCTGGAAGTCAACACGATGCCGGGAATGACGCCCACCAGCCTGTTTCCCGATGCCGCCCGGGAGGCGGGCGTGTCGTTCGAGGAGTTAGCCGCGCTGCTCATCGAGCGCGCCCTGGCCCGCGGCGCCTGAACCGGGTCCGTTGACCGGCCCGCCCATCAGTATCCGCGCGGCGCGCGCCGCGGAGGCGGAGGCCCTGAGCGCGCTCGCGCTGCGCTCCAAGGCCCACTGGGGCTACGACGCGGCGTTTCTCGAAGCCTGCAGGGTCGAGCTCACCGTCCGTCCCGAGAGCATCGAGCAGGACGTCGTTGTCGTTCTCGAGAGCGCCGGTAGAGCCCGTGGGTTCTACACTTTGCGGCCGGGAAGCGTCGTGCCGGAGGGGTCGGACGGCCGCACCGAGTGCGACCCGGGAGACGGACTTCGTGAGCGCGCCGAACGCGACCTTCCGGTAGGCCCCGACAAGGGGGCAGAGCTGGAGCTCTTCTACGTCGATCCGGACTCGATCGGCGCGGGTTTCGGCCGGCTTCTGTGGCGCCACATGGTTGTTTCGGCACGGGCGCGGGGCTACAAACGCGTCTACATCCACAGCGATCCGCATGCCGAGGGCTTCTACCTGGCCATGGGCGCGCGGCGAGTCGGCGTGGTGGCATCGGGTTCGATCGACGGACGCCCGCTGCCGCTCATGTGTCTCGACATCGAGTGAGCCACTCCGCTTTGGACCGTGTCTTGGGATTCGGCCTCAAGTATCCTGACGCTTTCCAGCACACCCACCTGGACGAGATCGCATGATCGTCGTCGGAGGTTACAGATGAAAGCAACAGCACGAGTGCTGCTTGCGGCCCTATTGATCTGCGCGGGGGGCGTCGGCGCTGCCCCCTCCGCACAAGAAGAAGCCGAGACGGCCGTTGTCCACGGCGGCTGGGTGTTCGATAGCGTCGGCGATACGCGGACGCCGAACCCCGGGATCGTCCTGCGTGCGGGAAAGATCTTCACCATCGGCGTCACCCCGGAACAGCTCGCCGAGCTCGGACCGGTAACCACCGTCGACCTCGACGACAACGCCACGATCCTCCCCGGCTTTTTCGACCTGCACGCGCACCACGCCATGGATCTCTTCGGCCGTGGCCGCATCGATGAGGTCGAGTACAACCCGCTGATCTTCCTGGCCAACGGTGTCACCTCGGTGTTTCCCGCCGGCGAGATGGATCCGGACAAGGTCATGGCGGCGCGCATCGCCATCGACAACGGGGAGCGCCCGGGGCCGCGCATCATGAACTCGGGACCCTATTTCGGTAGCGCGCGGCCGGGTTGGAATCGCGAGGCGACCCCCGACCAGATCCGCGAGGAGGTCGACTACTGGGCGTCGCAAGGGGTAAAGGGGTTCAAGGCCAAGGGCATCGGGCCCGTGCATCTGCGCGCCCTGGTCGAAGAGGCGCACCGCCATGGCCTGCCGGTGACCGGGCACCTCGACTCGGGTTATCGAAACAGCGTCAACCCGCGCGACGCGATCTTGATGGGCATCGACCGCATCGAGCACTTCATGGGCGGCGACGCCATGCCCGCGGAACAATCGGCCTACGCGTCGCTCGTCGACATCGAGCCGGGAACAGAGGAGTTCCGTCGGATCGTCGATCTCTATGTCCGCCACGGCGTCAACTTCGACGCCACCATGTCGGCCTACGGCTATTACGGTGAGCGCGACCCGGAAGTGTTCACCTACTGGGAGGATGAAAAGTCGTTCCTGACGCCGTTCGCTCGCGAGCACGTAGAGAGCCAGGAGCGCGGGGTGAACGAGCGTTTCGAACGTATTTACTGGGTGAAGCGCGAGCTGCTCAAGGCGTTTTACGAGGCCGGCGGCGGGCACCTGATCACGCTGGGGACCGATCATCCGACGTGGGGCGAGTATCTCTCCGGCTTCGCCGTCCACCGCGAGCTGCTGTCGTTCGTCCTGTCCGGGATTCCGCCGGCGGACGCGATCAAGATCGCCACCATCAACGGAGCCCGCGCCATGCGCATGTCCGACAAGCTCGGCACCATCGAGGTCGGCAAGCTGGCCGACCTGGTGATCGTCGACGGCGACCCTCTGACCGATATTCGCGCTGCACGCGACGTTCGCGCGGTGATCCGCTCGGGTCGGGTGTACGATCCCGACGCGCTGCTTGAGGCGGCGAGGGGCAAGATCGGACCGTCCGGCCCGGAGGAGGTCGCCGCCTGGGGCAGGAGATAGCGCCCTGACGCGGCGTCCGGCCTCGTCCCTTCGGGGCCTCGGTGTCGGGATCAGACCCATCCTATTGATGCCGTGGCCCGCCAAGGAAAGGAAATCGACCGAGTGCCCACGCTGATCGACACACCGACGACCATCGAAGCCGCCGGCAACAAGGCGAAGATCATCCAGGAGTACATCGGACGGGTGAACTCGGGCAACGGCGCGGTTTCCGTTGCCCACATGGGGAGCCCGAGCGGCTGGATCGAGCCGGCCCAAACCCCCGAGTTCGACGAGTACACACTGGTGCTGAAGGGTAGCTTGCGCGTCGAGTTCGACGGCGGCGAGATGGATGTCGAACCGGGGCAGGCCGTCGTCGCTCACAGGGGCGAACGGGTCCGGTACAGCACACCCGGGGCCGAGGGCGCCGAGTACATCGCGGTTTGCCTGCCGGCTTTTTCGCCCGAGACGGTGAACCGCGAGGGCGACTGACGTGGTTGACAAGGGCGGCCGGCCAGAAGAAAGCAGCCAAGAAGGACGCCAAAAAGCTCGCGGCGTCGGCCTCGAGGGCAAGGCACGGGCGCTTCTCGACATCGTCGCCGAAGACGCGTATCAGTCACCGCCACGGCTCGAGAAGCCGGTCGGGGATCTCGAGGGTCGAGGACTTCGAGCGACGACGCGGGCAACGCTCCCGAAGTGCCCTGAAGTTCGGAGCATTCGGGATGCCGACTGCACTGTTTGACACTCGCTACGACCTCCGACACGATAGGCTACGGTTTCTTCCTCGTCTCGCGGTCGGCTCAACACGAGGCCCACGCGCCGTGCCCATCGCCCAGTAGACGCTGGAAGCGACCTTCATGGCGCAACTACCCGTTCTTTGCCTCCGGTCCGGCATCAGCACGTGAAGAAGACTTTCGTAATCTCTGTCATCTGCCTCATCGCCCTGATGCCGGCCGACCTCATGGCCCACGCTGAAGGGGAAGACTACGTCTGGCTGAGCTTCCATCCGAGCTGGATCGAGGGGCACTTCGAGATCCACTTCGAGGACCTTCGCGACAAGCTCGGTGTGGACATCGATCCTTCGACGGACGACGCGCTGCAACAGGTAACGGCAGCATCTGACCGCGTTCATGCCTACATCCGAGAGAACTTTGCCATCGGTCCCGACGGCGCGGCCCCCTTCGAGCTCGACTTCACGCATCAGGAGCTCATTGTCTTGCCGCAGGGGAACTTCGCCCAGTTCCACTTCCGCTCGGAAACCGGGGCGCTCCCGGACTTGCTGGCCATACGCCACTCGATGTTGTACGAGAACGACCGGCTTCACCGTGGCTTGGTCATGATGGAGTACAACGCCAAGACCGACACCGACTACCCGGGCGAGTACACGGCGCTGATCTTCAGCCCGGGCAATCGCGAGCAGACCTTGGATCTGACCAACATCCCGTCGATCATGGCGCCGCGCGACATGATCGCCCAGGGGGTCCGGCACATCTGGATTGGCATCGACCACATCCTGTTTCTGCTGGCGCTGATGCTGTCCACGGTCGTGGTGTTCAAAGAGGGCGAATGGCAGCCGGTGGAGAAGTTCCCGAGCGCCCTGTGGAACCTCCTCAAGATCGTCACCGTGTTCACCGTTGCCCATTCGATCACGCTGCTGTTGGCGGCCCTCGACGTGATCAGCGTGCCGTCACGTGTGGTCGAATCGATCATCGCCCTATCGATCATCCTCGTCGGACTGAACAACATCTTCGGCAGGGTCCGCGAGGGAACGCTGCTGATCATCCTCACACTCGGCCTCTTTCACGGTCTGGGTTTCGCCTCGGTGATGGGGCATCTTCCGTTCCGCATGGTGGATTTGCTGCGAGTGGTCATCGGCTTCAACATCGGCGTCGAGCTCGGCCAGGTGATCATCGTCGCAGCCCTGTTCCCTCTGCTCTTCTTGCTGCGGAAGTCGCGTCTCTACGAGCCGGTCGTACTGAAAGGCGTTTCCGCAGTACTCGTCCTGGTGGCGCTGGGTTGGTTCGTGCAGCGCGCCTTCGGACTGGAATGAGCGCCGGAGCGTGAAAACGATGCCTCGGGAGACGATCCTCGAAACAGGTCGAATCGAAGCGACGATCCTCGATTTCGTCCGCGACGAGCTCAGCGGCGGCGAGGTGGTCGCAGTGGATGCCGATGACAACCTGCTCACGAGCGGCCTGGTCGACTCCGTCGGAATCGCGCGCTTGATCGCCCACATGCAGGACCATTTGCAGATCAAGGTGCCGCCGTCGGAAATGGTGCCGGCAAATTTCCGCACGACCCGCATCATGGCGGTGTACCTGCGCAGCCTGTCCGAAGCCTAGCAGGGTGCTGAGAAACTCCGAAAAATCGCCGCCTACGTCTCCTTCACGGAGGAAGGATCGCAGTCTTCTCTGAGGGCGCGTCGATCGATCTTGCCCGTCCCCGTCCTCGGCAGGGTCTCTCGAATATAGAAGCGCGACGGCACGGCGTAGGCGGACAGTTTGCCGGCGGCACCGGTTCGCAGGGCTTCCCCGTCGGCATCCACATCGTCGCCCAGCAGAACTGCCGCCACGATGTGCGTGTTGCCCTCTTCGTCGCGGATATCTACGGTGGCCGCCTCGACAACGCCGGGAAGGGAGCTGACGACGCCCTCGACCTCGTCGAGCTCGACGCGGTACCCGCGAACCTTGATCTGCCGGTCCTTGCGGCCGAGAAAGACCAGGTTGCCGTCGGCGCGCTCCCGCACCAGGTCGCCGGTTCGGTAGTAGACCTTCTCGAAGTCCGGGAACAGGCCCACACGGAAGAACGCCTCACGGTTCATCTCGGGCCGCGACCAGTACCCGCGCATCATCGTCGGCGCCCGGATCAGCAGCTCGCCCCGATCACCGACGGTCACGGGACGGTCGTTGTTATCGACCACCAGCCCTTCGGCTCCCGGCCACACTTTGCCGATCGGAACGGGAGCGCTCACATCGATGTCACCCGGCCGTAGGTGGTATGCGGTGCACTGGTTTACCTCCGCCGGTCCGTACGAGTTCGAGAATCGAGCGCCCGGCAGCCACTCCGCCAACCGGGCGAGGTGCTTGGGAGGAAACGGCTCGCCGCCGAAGAGCACCCAGCGAAGCGAGCTGAGGTCGCGATCTCCGAGCCGCCCGCGGTCGATAAGCTGGATGAGTGCCAGCGGCACCGAGTACCAGAACGTCAGCCTTTCCGCCTCGATGAGCTCGGCCAGGCTCAACGGGAACATCGTCGTTTCCTCGGGGATGATCACCGTGGTGGCGCCGCACAACGGCCCGGTGAGGTACTCGAAGGTCGACATGTCGAAGTGCAGTGGCGAGTGGTTGCCCAGCCTGTCTTCCGGCCGCACGCCGTATTCACGTGCCGACAGCACAGCGTAGCTACGACCGCTCGCGTGGGTATGCATCAGCCCCTTCGGAACGCCTGTCGATCCCGAGGTGTACATGATGTAGGCCAGATCATCTTCGACCAGGCGCACGGACGGACTTCGACCGGGCATGCCGTCGACGGCCGCCCAGGGAAGGAACTCGACGGTCCCCGGCGCTGTGCTCACGTCGGCGGGGGCAGTGTCTGCCTCCGCTCCAATCACGCAACGAACGGTGGGCGTCTCTGTGACAATACGGTGGGTCTGCTTGGCGCGCGTACCATTGGTGACGAGATGGCGGATCCCGCAATCCTCGAGGATGAAGCGCACGCGCGCCTGCGGAGCGCTGGGGTTGATCGGCACGTACGCCGCCCCCGCCTTCAGAATGCCGTAGAGCGCCACCGGCAGCTCCAGGCACTTGTTCATGTAGATGCCAACCCGGTCGTGCGCCCTCACACCACTCTCGATCAGCAGATGGGCGAGGCGGTCCGAACGTTCGGCGAGCTCGCCGTAGCTGAGGGCCCGGCCCTCGAATCGAAAGGACGGATGTCCGCCATCGCGTTCGGCTGAATCGTCGATCGAATGGTGCAGGAGAAAGCCCACGCGCCCGTCCTTCCGCTACACCCCCAAGAGCGCGGCGATCACATTGCGCTGGATGTCGGACGTCCCCGCGTAGATCACGCCACCCACGGCGTCACGCATCTCCCGTTCGACCTCGAACTCCTCGAGGTAACCGCGTGCGCCGTGAATGCGCACCGCGTCGGTTGCCGACGCGAGCAGCGTCTCGGCGATGTGAAGGTTCGCCATCGCGCTCTCGAGGACCGCGTCCTGATCGAGGTCCTTTTTGACAGCTACCTGATACATCAACAGCCGCGAGGTCTCGAGGCGGACCCGCATGTCGGCGAGACGATTCGAAACCGATTGGAACTTACCGATGGGTCGGCCGAACTGCCGCCGTTCGCGGGCGTATTCGACGCACTGCTCGAACAACGCCTGCATCGAGCCCAGGTGACCCGCGTGGATGAAGGCGCGCTCCCAGCTGATGCTGCGGGCAAACAGATTACGTCCGACCCCTTCCTCGCCAAGGCGGTTTTCCTCGGGCACGAAGCAATCCTCGAGGAACAGGTCGCCGATGAGATTCGTTCTCGTGCCCATCTTCGGGCGCGCCTCGCCCTGGCGGAAACCGTGCATCCCTTTCTCGACAACGAAAGCGGACACTCCCCACTTACCGGACTCGGGGTCGGAGTTCGCCAGCACCACGGCAAGGTCGGCTGCCGGCGCCATGCCGATGTAGGTCTTGTGGCCGTTGAGAAGGTAGCCGTCTTCTGTCTTGGTCGCCGTTGCCTGCATGCTCAGGGCGTCGGAACCCGCCTGCTCCTCGGTGACGCCGTGCGCCCCGATGAGCTCGCCGGAGCACAGCCGCGGCAGGTACCGCTGCTTCTGTTCCTCGCTTCCGTAGACGAGGATCGGCTCCTGCACGCTCCACATCTGTCCGCCGAGGGCGAGCGTCAGGCCGTTGTCTCGGCAGCCGTAACCGAGCGCTTCCAGCGCGAGAATGGTGGTAACGGCATCCAGACCCCGCCCACCGTACTGTTCCGGAACGTGGCTGGCGAGAATGCCTTCTGCACCGCACCGATCCCAATCATCGCGTGCGAAGGTACGTGAGCGGTCCCGCTCGAGAAGGTCATCGCCGAGCTCGCGACGCGCGAAATCGATTGTTCGTTCGCGCCGTGCGAGCTGGTCTTCCGTGAATGAAAAATCCATGTGGAGCGGCTCTCCTTGTTGCGTTGTAATCTAGCGATTCTACTTGGGGCGAGCTCTGCGCGCACCAGCCGCGTTTGCCCGCCTCCCGGTCGAGCCTCCGCGAGTTTCACGATTCGGCTCGGCGGGCACGAGATCATCATTGACGAGACAGACGTGACCGGACAAGACACCGAAGACTTGCGGCTCAGCCACAGCCAAGGGCAGATCTGGATCGGCCAACGCCTGCACGCCGAAAGCCCCCTCTACAACATGGCGTTCGCCATGGTTTTCGAGGATGAGCTGAGGACCGACGTGTTCCTACAGGCGTGGCGGCGGGTCGTGGACTCCAGCGACGCTCTGCGCACGTATGTTGAAGAACGCGAAGGTCCCGGGGTGCCACGCTTGCGGGAAGTCGGCTGCTGCCCAACCGAGCTGCAGGATTTCTCACAACACCGCAAGCCCGAGACCGCCTTCCGCGATTGGTGTCGTCAACGCAGCTCGAAAGCGTTGCCGACGGACGGGGAGCTCGTCGACAGTGTTCTCGTGAACCTGGGCGCGGGTCGCACCGGCTGGTACCTGAACCAGCACCACCTGATCTCGGATGCCTACTCGACCGTGCTCATTTATCGGGAGGTCGCCGCCGAGTACCGCAGGCTGCTCGAAGACGCTGAGCAGGGGCAGTCGCAAGCCCCACCCTCTTATTATTCGACCACGACTGCGCTCGCCGCCGCCACGGCGGGCCGAGAGGACGCCCTCGCCCACTGGGCGGCGCGACAAGAGCACGGCGGTGCGATACCGCTGTACGGCCGCACGGGCCGGCCCGAGGACACCGCGAGCTCCCGACTCACGTTCTCGCTTTCTGAACGGCAATCCCGGGAGCTGGACCGGCTCTGCAGCGAGCCCGGATTCGAGAGCCTGTTCCCGGAGGTTTCGCGCTTCGCTGTCTTCGCGACGTTGCTCGTGAGCTGGCTCCACCGCATCAGCAACGCCTCCGAATTGGGCTTCGACGCCCCGGTTACCGGTCGCCCGACGCCGGAGGCGAAACACTGTATCGGGCTCTTCATCGAGATGTTTCCATTCCGGGTAGCCGTCGATCCGAACGACTCGTTTCGCGCCGTCGGAACACGCTGTCTCGAAGAAAGCCAACGATTCCTGCGTCATGCCTTGCCCGGAACCAGCGCCCCTTCCGGAAGCGGCGCCGGCAACATCGTTCTCAACTACTTGCCGCAGCCCTTCGGTGACTTCGCCGGCATTCCCGTCGATATCGAGTGGATCCACCCCGGGCACGGCGACAGTGTCCACGCGCTCCGCCTTCAGGTCCATGACTTCGCCGGAAACGGAACGCACACGCTTCACTTCGATTTCAACGAAGGAGTTCTCCCGGAGCGCTTGCGCTATCGGGCGATCGAGCATTTCGAAAGCCTCCTCGGTGCGATGCTCGACGACCCTGACCGCGCGGTGGGAGCCGTCGACATCCTGACTGCGGATGAGCGCCGCGCGCTCACCGTTTTGAATGACACGAGCGCCGCGCCGCTGCCTTCAAGGACCGTCGTTGAGCTCTTCGAGGAACAGGCCAAACAAGGCCCGCACCGTATCGCCGTACGCGAGGGAGAGGACGAGCTCACCTATTCGAGCCTTCTCGAGCATGTCGAGGGGCTCGCCTCCGGCCTCGCCGAAGCGGGGATCCAGCCGGGAGGGCGGGTCGTCATCGACAGCCGCCGCTCGGCGCTGGCGGTTGTCGCCATATTGGCTTGCCTGCGAGCCGGTGCCGCCTACGTCCCGATCGACCCGAGCTATCCGCCGGAGCGCATTCGGCGGATCGTTCGCGACTCTGGTGCCCGCCTGTTGCTCACCGGGAAGGAAAGCGCTGCACCAGCCGATATCGGCACCGTGAAGAGATTGGCGATCGAGGAGGGCATCATACGGGGAGCCAAAGCGCCGCTTCAGCGACCGCATCCTGGTCTCGATGACCTCGCCTTTCTGATCTACACCTCCGGCTCGACCGGTCAGCCCAAAGGGGTGTTGGTCGAGCACGGCGGCCTGACCGACTATCTGCAATGGGCCTCGAGCCGCTATGTGCGCTCTGACCGGCTGACCTTTCCGCTCTTCACGTCGCTGGCGTTCGATCTCACCGTCACCAGCCTCTTCCTGCCGCTCATCAGCGGCGGGACCCTGGACGTCTATCCGGAGCCCGACGGTCCCGTGGACTCGGCCTTGATGGATGTGGTAGCGGCGAACAGGGTCGATTTCATCAAGCTCACGCCCTCGCACCTGGCGCTGTTGCGACGCGTCGACCTACGCACGTCCCGCCTCCGGCGGATGGTGGTCGGCGGCGAGGATTTCAAGATCCATCTGGCTGCCTCGATCAGCGCGCAGTTCGACGACCGCATCGAGGTCTATAACGAATACGGCCCGACGGAGGCCGTCGTCGGTTGCATCGAGCACCGTTTCGACCCGGCCGACGATATCGACACCCGGGTGCCGATCGGTCGCCCCGCCGACCACGTCGAGTTGAAGATCTTGAACGATGCCGGCTGCCCGGTGCCGGAGGGCGTCCCCGGCGAGCTGTGGGTATCCCGCTTTGGCCTCGCCCGCGGCTACCACGGACTCGAGGAGCTCACGGCCGAGCGCTTCCGGGAGGACGACTCGCGGGCGGGGGCGGTCTTTTATCGCACAGGCGACATGGTGCGCCAGCTCGATCCCGGCAAGCTCGAGTACCTGGGGCGACGCGACCGCCAGCTGAAGCTCTCCGGTTTCCGCGTCGAACCGGCGGAGATCGAGGCCGCGATGCTGTCCTTTCCGGGAGTCCGGCAATGCGCCGTGGCTGCTCGACCGCGCGCCGAGGCCCGCCCCGCCGAGGACGACGAGATCATCTACTGCGCTCGCTGTGGGTTGCCCTCCAACTATCCCGGCACGACGTTCGACGAAAACAACGTGTGCAACGTCTGCTACTCCTACGACTCGATCGCCGAGCATGCTCGCGGATACTTCAAGACGATGGATGAGCTTGCCCTCGTCTTCGAAGATTCCCGTCGCGCCCATACCCCGGACTACGACTGTCTGATGCTGTTCAGCGGCGGCAAGGACAGCACCTATGCGCTCTGCCGGCTGGTGGAGATGGGGCTTTCCGTCTACGCCTTCACCCTGGACAACGGGTTCATATCGGATGGCGCGAAAGAGAACATCCGGCGGGTGACCGAACAACTGGGCGTGCCGTTGGAATTCGGCGAGACACCGGCGATGAATGCCATCTTTCGCGACAGCCTGACGCGCTTCAGCAACGTCTGTCACGGTTGTTTCAAGGCGATTTACACGCTGAGCATGCGGCGCGCCCGAGAGCTCGAGATTCCGATTATCGTTACCGGCTTGTCGCGGGGCCAGATGTTCGAGACCCGGCTGACGGAAGAGATGTTTCGCGACGGGCAACGGAGTCCCGAGGAGGTCGATGCGGCGGTGCTCGCCGCCCGCAAGGTTTACCACCGCGTCAACGACGAGGTCTCCCGCTCGCTCGACGTCGGCATCTTCCGTGACGACGGCATCTTCGAAGAAGTGCGCTTCGTCGACTTCTACCGCTACTGTGACGCCGGCCTCGACGAGGTGCTTTCCTATCTAGGCAGCCGAGTGCCGTGGGTGCGGCCGGCCGATACCGGACGCTCGACGAACTGCCTGATCAACGACACCGGGATCTACGTGCACAAGAAGGAGCGCGGTTTCCACAACTACGCTTTGCCCTACAGCTGGGACGTGCGGCTGGGCCAAAAGGAGCGGGCCGCCGCCCTCGACGAGCTCGACGACGAGCTCGATATCGACGACATTCGCGGCAAGCTGGCGGAGATCGGCTACGAGGAAGACGGTATTACGGCAACCGCTGAGGCGCCGACGCTTGCGGCCTTTTACGTCTCCGCGCAGCCGGTAGCGGAGGCGGACTTGAGCCGTCACCTGGCCGAACGGCTGCCCTCCCAGCTGCTGCCGTCGTCGTTTCGTAGAGTCGACTCCATACCGCTGACCGGGAACGGGAAGGTCGACGAGCGAGCCTTGCCCTGGGGTGATGCTACGCAGCCCGCGACAACCCCCGCCACGCCGCCCGATGGACCGGTGCAGGAGTTTCTCGTGGAGGTCTGGCGCAAGCAGCTCGGTATCGAGCATCTGGGCGTCGAGCATGACTTCTTCGAGCTCGGCGGCACCTCGCTTGCCGCAATGGAGGTCATGATCCGGCTGTGCCGCGAGTTCGACATCGATTTGCCGCTCGAGACGCTGTTCACGCAGCCAACGGTTCGGGCGCTGGCCGGAGTCGCCGAGCAGCGAATCATCGACGATCTCGGCGCCGCCGAGATCGCTCGGGATTCCTAGCGTCTCCAGCGGCCACGAAACAGATACGTCAGTGCGGCGAAGCGTTTGGAGGAGCCGAGCTCCTCGAAGCTTCCGACCTTGGCGTTGGTCTGCTGATACAAGAGCAGCCGCTGCATACGCGCGCGGGCGCTGATGAACTCGAGGTGGTTGATCCGCATTGCTCGACAGTAGGCGAGGCGAAGATCCGGGCGTCGTTTCGCCAGCCGATGGACGAATTCCGTGTCCGAGGCCCTCTTCCACTCCTTGAACATCCCGAGCTCCTCGAACACCGATGCTCTCACCGCCATGTTGTTGGCGTAGGCAAAGTGCTGCGAGGACGGGCACCGATTGAGCACATACTCCGTCTTGGCGTTCTCGTAGGCACCGAGCAGGTGCAACGCCGGTGACGCATGCCGCGGGTAACGAAAGTGCCCGACCAGGATCGCCAGCGACGGATCCGACATGGCGTCCAGCATCACACGGAGCCAGTCGGAATCGACCGTGCAATCGGCGTCCGTGAAGGCGATGAGCGGCGCCCGCGCCTCCCGGATTCCGGTGTTGCGCGCCGCGTACGCACCGGGACGGCTCTCTTCGAGCATGGTTACCCCGCCGCCCGCGCGCTCGACAAGCGAAGCGGATGCGTCGGTCGATCCGTTGTTTACGAAGATCAGCTCATACGGGCGCTCGATACCCTCCTGATTCAGCAGGGAGTCGACGCAGGCCTCGATGTGCCGCCCGCTGTTGAAGAACGGCACGACGACGGATACGCAGGGAGTGGTGCTCACTCGAGGGAGCTTACAGGTTGCCCCGGAAACTCTCAGCAGCTCGCCCGCTCACGCGTCCTCCAGCTCGTTCAAGAGCCGCAGAATGACGCTCTTTGCCTGCTCGACGTACGCCTCTCCGAGGTGTGGGTCGGGCGTCTCGCAAACCGTCAGCGGACCTTCGAAGTGCGGCCTCCACGTGGCGGCGGCATTGGTCTCGGGTTCGTGGGGATTGAAGATCACGCAAGGCGTGCGGACCGTTCCCGGCGTGAAGCCTCCGTGGAGGCGGAAGCGCTCGACCCGGACGTCCGCGTGGAGAATACGCGGGGTCAGGGGCAAGCCGAACAGCCGCCTCACCGAGCCGAGAGCGCACAAGACCCTACGCCATGAATGCACCCCAAACCGCCGCCACGCTCTCCGATACGGCCGCAGCGTGAGAGGGTTGTTGTCCTTGACGAACAACCGCAGGGCCTCCGCCGGCGAAAGCTCCTCGATCGGCTTTCGGAGGCCCCGGATCTGTACGCGGAACGGGCCCAGGCGGCAGGAATCCAGCGGCATGGGCGCGATGAGGTACAAGCCCTGCACCGTCACGCCGCGATCTTCCATCACGCGAACCGCCTCGAACGCCATCGAGGCACCGAAGGAATAACCGGCCATGATGCAACCACCATCCGGAAAACGTCGCAGGATCTCATCGACCAACTCTTCCGCAAGCTCCGTCATCGTAGCCCAACGCCCCCGGTTGCCCTCGGCTCGCAAGCTCACGCCGCGGAGCCCGTAAACGGGCCGCTCCCCGCGAAAACGCTGCGCCAACATCCCGGAGAAGAAGTGCGGTATGCAGACGACGAGCGGAGCTCCGCGCCCACCCGGCTGGATCGGAAAAAGGTGTGCATATCCGGGCGCCGCCGGCGTGCTCCGGTACTCGACGAGCTTCGCGACCTCGCGCACTGTCGGGTGCTGGAACACGTCCGCGGCGACGAGGTCGACACCATGGTCTCGCCCGATCGCCTGCGTCATCTCCACCACCAGCAGCGAATGCCCACCGAGCTCGAAGAAGTTGTCCGTGACACCGAAACCCGAACGTCCCAGGAGTCCTTCCCAGAGAGCCATGAGCGAGCTCTCGCGATCGCTCGCCGGCGGCTCGGCGGCCACGGCGTCTTCCTTGCCCAGCGGCATCGTCCGGAGTCGATTTCGGTCCACTTTGCCGTTCGGTAAACGCGGCAGATCGGCGAGCGTGACGTATTGGCGCGGAAGCATGAAATCGGGCAGCCTAGTTTCCAATTCGTCACCCCATGAGGCCGCGGCCGCTCCGGCTCGCGGACGAATGAAAGCGACGAGCTGCCGCGGAGCTTCGGCCGCCGGGCTCGGCTCCGAAGTGATCGCCCGGGCGACCACGGCAACCTCCTCGATCTCGGCTCTCTCCAGCAGCGCGGCCTCGATCTCTCCCGGCTCGATGCGAAAACCGCGCAGCTTGATCTGTTCGTCTTCCCGGCCCAGGAAGATCAGCCTGCCGTCGGTGGTCCACTTGACCACGTCGCCCGTGCGGTAGGTGCCGCCGGCGTTCCTGGCTTCTCCGGAGGAGACGACGAAGCGCTCTTCGGTGAGCTCGGCGCGGCGCCAATATCCCTGGGCGACCGTCGGGCCCCTGATCGTGGCTTGCCCGGGGATTCCCGCGGGAACCTCCCGCCCCCTGCTGTCGAGAACCTGGATGCGGACGCCCGGAATCGGACGCCCGATCGCGACCGGTCGATCGGCGTCGGCGGGCGTAGCTTCGTGCACCGTCGTCCACACCGTGGCCTCCGTGGGGCCGTACTCGTTGAACAACCGGGTATCGGGGAGCGCCCGGAAATGCTCTCTGACGAGCCGCGACGAACAGCTCTCGCCGGCGACGATGGCGACCTCGAGATCGCACAGCCGCTCGCCTTCTGCCTTCAGCATCGCCTCGTACAACGAGGGGACGCACAGCAGGCTCGTGACCCGCTCGTCTTCGGTCAGCTGCGCCAGCCGGGGAATGTCCCTGATCTCGTCGTCCGTCGGGATGACCAGCGTCGCGCCCGATGAAAGCGTCCAGAAGATCCCGGCGACCGAGCTGTCGAAGGCGACGCTGGGCAGCAGGAGGAATCGCCCCTTCGGCGCGCCGTAGAACTGCGACCGCGCCCAGTTCGAAGCACGCAGGTTCTCGTGACTCACAACGGCTCCCTTGGGGCGACCGGTGGATCCGGAGGTGTAGAGGATGTACGCCGTTGATGTTCCGGGCACGGCCATCGGCCCCTCGTCTTCGGCAGGGCAGGGCTCGAGATCGTCGACCGGCACGACCGACCAGTCGCCTTCCGGGAGCTCTCCGCGAAGGCTCGTGGTGGTGAGAACTGCGGACACGTCGGCGTCCACGAGCACGTCCCGGTTGCGCCGGACCGGATAGCCGGGATCGAGGGGAACGTAGGCACCCCCGGCCCGGTGTGCGCCCAGCAGAGCGGCGATCATCCACGGCGAGCGCTGCACGTAGATGCCGACGCGGTCGCCCGCCGTCAATCTTGCGGAGCGCAGCTCGCGAGCGATGCGCTCAGCTTCGTCGGCAAGTCGAAGATAACTCCACCGCTCGCCCGCGAAGCTGACTGCCGCCGCATCCGGGGTCTGCCGCGCCCACGCGGCGATCTGCTCGGGCAACAAGGGAACTCCGGAGGGCCCGACGGCAGCCTCCTCGATCTCTGCGCCTTCGACGCAAGGCCGCGAGGCCGGCCGCGTCGTCCCCTGCCAGGCGGCAATCTCCCGCCTCTCTCCGTCGGTCAGCATCCGCGCATCGGCGGCGAGACCGTCGAGGTCGCTCGCCAGGCTTGCCAGCAGCGCCTCGAAGTGGCCCAACAACCTCTCCATCCACACCGGGTCGAATCGGTCCGCCCGGTACTCGACCGCGACATCGGTCGACCGATCCGCCTCCGAGACGAACAAGGTGAGGTCGAACTTCGATTCGCCGAGATCCAGCTCGAGAGCCTCCAGCCGCGCCTCTCCGAGGTCCGGTACCGAGGTCACACGCTGGTAAACGAACATGACCTGGCAAAGCGGCGGGCGATCCGGACGGCGGGCGGGCGCAAGTTCCTCCGTCAGAACGTCGAACGGCACCGTGGCGTGGGACAGAAGGTCCTTCATGTCGTCGGCGAACGTCCGCAAAGCTTCCCGGACCGGCAGATCCTCGTCCACGGCCGATGAGACCACCACGGGGTTGAGGAAGTAGCCGATCATCTCGGCCGTCGCCGGATGCGAGCGGGTCGATACCGGAGTGGCGAAGGCGACCCTCTGCCCTTGCGTGTAGCGCTGCAGCAACAAGCGGAAGGTGAAGGCAAACACCATGAAGGGGGTGGCGCCGGCGGCGGTCGCGAGTCGCCGCGCACTCTCCTGTACGGACTTGTCCATCGCCTTGCGCAAGAGGTGACCGCGCTGCTCTCGGGAGTCCGCCGACGGCTCTTCGAACGGGAAGATCAGCCCCTCCGGCAACGGGTCCAAGCGCCGGCGCCAGTAGTCGAGCTCCTGCTCGCGATCCGCGCGGCGGGTCTTGGTCGACCAATGAACGTAATCGTCGAACTGGCTCTCCGCCGCCGGCTCTCTCCCTTTCCCCGCGTAGGCCCGCGCGATCTCCTGCCACAGAACCTGCAGAGATTTCTCGTCGGCGACGATGTGATGCAGCCCCAGCAACAGCACGTCCCGGTCGTCGGCGTCTTCTTCGTGAAGGAGCAGCATGCGGATGAGGGGGCCCGTGGAAAGATCGAAGGGGCGGCGGGCCTCTCGCGTCGCAGCCGCGGCCATATCGCCGCGACCCACCGCGACGTCCTCCAATGCCACCTCGTGCCGGCGATTGACCACCTGGACGACTTCGCCTGCCTGGATGCGGAAGGTGGATCGAAGGACTCGATGGCGGGACACCACCTCACGGAAGCTCTTCTCGAGCCTCGAACGTTCGAGAGGACCGACCACACGGTGGGCGCTGACCAGGTTGTAGGCGGGCGAATCCGGGTCCATCTGATGCAGGAGCCAGAGGCCCCGCTGCGTCTCGCCGAGGCGTGGCTCCACGTCGGCGGGGCGGGGCGGCAGCAAGGAAGAGCGCGTGCGCGCCGCCTCACGCTTCTTGCGGATGGCCTGCTCCAAGAGAGCGGCGCGTTCGTGGTTCGCGTCGGCGGTCATCAGGATTCTCGAAGAGAAGAGGCCATGATTGTGACCGATCGTCGCGCGACTTTCGACGTCACGCGGGAACCGAAGCTCGCACGGCGCTCGACTTGACGCAGCTCGCGTGTCGAGAAACGCTGCCTTGACGATGCTCACCGACCCGATGCACAGGCCCGGCGCGACGCCGATGCAGATCCTCGAGATAGAGACGTTCGGACGCGGCGGTCTCGCTCACTACGTCGACAACCTGTCGCGCGCGCTGGCCGCTCGCGGGCATGATGTCACTGTGTTGACGGCCGCCGACTACGAGCTCGAGGGGCGCACCGAGCTACCGGCCAACCTGCACCTGGAGAAGCGGATCGCCCGCCGCACCGGGAGCGCCGCGAAAAGGCGATCCGGGTTTCTCGCTCGCTGGCTGCGCAAGGCCGAGGCCGTACACGATGCCTTTGCCGTGGCCCGCTATGTGCGTCATGCGCGCCCCGATGTCGTGCACCTGCACTGCACGAACTCGGTCGCGGCCCTGTATCTGACGCTCCTGCGGCGAGCCGGCCGCCCCCTTGTGTTTACCGCGCACGTCGTCACTCCCCACGAGCCGGTCGCTCTTCAGACGTCGATCTATCGACGGATTCACCGTTCGGCCGACCTGGTCGTGGCCCATTCGGCCGTCGATCGAGACCGTCTGCGAAGGGAGTTCGGGATCGACGACGAGAAGGTGGCCGTGATTCCCCACGGCGAGTACGGCTTTTTCGAGCGCCGCGGAGAGCTGCCGGACAAACAGTCGGCGCGGCATACCGTCGGCGCTCGGGTCAGCGATCTCGTGGTGCTCTTTTTCGGCTACATCCGGGAATACAAGGGGCTGGACATCCTCTTGGACGCTTGGCCCGCCGTCGCCGCCGCGGTCCCGCGGGCGCGGCTTCTCGTCGCCGGTGATCCCGTCCAACTGGCTCCGGCGCGCCGAGCGGAACTCGAGGGTATGGTCCGGAGCGTCGGTGCGCTACATCGCTTCGACTACGTGCCTTTTCCCGAAGTGGCCGCCTATTTCGCGGCCTCCGATGTCCTGGCGATGCCGTATCGACGGATCAGCCAGTCGGGCGTCTTGTTCCTGGGCCTGGCCTTGGGACTCCCGGTCGTCGCGACCGAAGTCGGCGCTTTGCCGGAGATGCTGCAGCACGGCGAGAGCGCGCTTCTCGTACCTCGGGAATCGCCCGAGAAGCTGGCCGATGCGCTCATAAGAGCGCTCACCGACGCCGACCTCCGCGAACGGCTGGCGCGGGGGGGGCGGCGGGTCGCGGCGGATCATTCCTGGGAATCCATCGCCCTTCAGACCGAGACCGCGTTTACCCGTCTCCGAGCCGATTGACTAGCGCCCGACAAGCTCGAGGAGGCGGCGCTCGATTCCGGCGGGCCGACCCTCGATTCGCCACATGCCGTACTGCGCCGTGCAGAAAACAAGCCCGCCGAGGCCGATCTTGATCGCCAGCGAAAGCCAAGAACCGGCGTCAGAAAAGAGATCCACGGGGAGAAGCTCGTGGGCTGCCAGCACCGCCGCCACCATCAGAACGGAAGCGACGAAGGGCCGCCGCAGCCGGCCGACGATCTCTCCGGCACCGATATCGAGCGTCCGTCGCAACATCCAGGCGTTGAGATAGGTGTAGAAGATTCCCGCCAGAACAATGCTCCAGATCGCACCCCGCAACCCGAACAGCCACGTGCCCGCGATGAAAGCGGGGAGGTGTACCAGTGCGTAGACGACACTGACGTTGAAGAGCAAGCGCGTCTGGCCCAGCGCCATCACGCAGGAAAGCGTCATCGACAGCGTTGCCCGGAAGCCGAGAAACGGCGCAAGGATGATCAGCAGGGGTGCGATCGGCAGCCATCGGTCACCGAGGGCGAGGGGCACGAAGTCGTTGGCGCACAGGGCGAAGCCGATACCCGCCGGCAGGCTGAGGCTGCTGAGGACGTTTATCGACTCCGATACGGCCCTTCGAAGCCGGGGAATGTCCTCGGCGATCTCGCTGAACGAAGGAAATAGAACCCGTTGCAGCGGGCTGATCAACTCGCTGGTGGGCATGGCGCCCACCCTCTGGGTCATGTAGTAGGAGCCCGCCGGGGCGATGCCCAGGAGGCGGCCGACGATGATGCGGTCCGTTTGCATCGACAACGTCGTCACCGCGGTAGCCAGGGACATCCAGCCGCTGAACGAGAAGATGTCGGCGAATCGCGCCCACGACACCAACGGCCGATAAGGCCACAGAACATAGGTGAGCGCGGCATTGGTGGCGTTTCCCGCGATGATTCCCAGCACCAGGGCCCAGTAGCTTCGGTACACAATGGCGACGATCAACGTCACGGTGAAGGAAACCACCCGGGCAGTCAGCGAGGCCGCGGCGAGCTTCGAGTAGATGAGGTTCCGTTCGAACATCACGAAGCGTGGGTTCGATACGCCGTTCAGCACGGGCGCCAGCGCGAGGACGTACAGAATGGAGGTAATGCGGGCGTCGGCAACGAACGGTGCCAGGCAAAGCATCACCAGCGCTGTCAGCAGGCCCCTAAGCAACGACAGCGTCCAGGCACTGTCGTACAGCGAGCGATCCTCTTCGCGTATGCGGATCAGCGCGCGATTGACGTCGAAATCGCTCAAGCCTTCGATGATGGCGACGTAGGAAGCGGCGATGGCGACGAGACCGAAATCCTCGGGCGAGAGAATCCGCGCCAGGATGACGATCGAGACGAAACCGATGAGCCTGTCGAGCCAGCGGTAGGTGTAGATCCAGCCGGCGCCCCTGGTGATCCGTTGGGTGGTACCGCTCATCGAGCAGGCTCCTCAGGGCTGTCGGCTGAGAAGGGCTTCCACGGCCCGCTCCGCGACACGGTCTTCTTCGTAGGCGACATAGCAGGAACGCAGGCGGTGCACGTTGCGCTTGAAGCTTGCCTCAGCGAGCAGGCGATCGATATGGTGGCGCACCTCGTCGGCGCCGTCTACGCGGCGGTCGCCGACGATACCGATTCCGTGGTGCAGGACGCGCGCGGCGTTGCCCGCCATGTCGGTCTCCATTCCGCAGTAGATCAACAGCGGAGCTCCCGCCATGACGCTCTCGTCGATGGTGTTGATGCCGCCGTGGGTGATGACGACGTCCGCGTGCTCGATGACGTCGGTCTGCGGAACCCAGGAAAACGCATGCACATTGTCGGGCAAGGGACCGAGCGCACCGGGCTTGACCGCCCCGCCCAGGCTGACGATCAGCTCCCAATCCGGGCGTCCGACCAGAGCCCCGGTCATGCGGGTGAGCCAGGCGATGTCTGCGGTAAAGAAGGATCCGAAGCCGGCGTACATCAGCTTCCGGTTGCCCGCGGATTCGCGTCGGCGGTTCAGGACCGCATTGATCTCCGCCCGCTCCGTCTCTGACAAGCGAGGGCCCTGCCGCTCTCGTAGCACCAAGGGGCCGACGTATTCGACGCCGTGCTGCGGGACGTGCGGAAACTCGAATTCCAGCGCGTGCAGGCTGAGGAACGGGAAGCAGGAATAGGTGAAAGGTACGAGCCACTGCCCGAAATCGACGTTGCGCGCGAAGTCGAAGCCGACTTCGCCGGCGAGGTGACGGAGGATCGATAGTCGATCACAGCCGATCTGGCGGATCTTCTGTGACCAGGCGACGCGCCGTTTCTTGAGCCGGAGGTTGGCCCAGAGGAATCGCATGCCCGCCCTCGTGCCCTTCCATCCGAAACCGGGTCGGACGAAATGATGCGTCGGCGGCAGCCCGGGCCGCCTCCAGATGGAAGCGAAGGTATTCAGCAGCACGAGGGGGACGCCGGTGGCCGAGGCGGCGATGATGTGCTCGTGCATCTCGCCGTCGATGAGAAGAAGGTCCGGCCCCTCGGTACGCAACAGGTCGACGAACGCTCGCGTTCCCAAGCACGCGACGGCCCGATCGCGCCGCTTGCCGATCGAGAGGATCCTGTCGAGGGGCCCGCGCTGGGCGTCACCCCGTACGAAGTCGGCGTAGCCGCTCTCCGGAAGCGGGACGAAACGAAGGCCGTGATTCTGCACATCTTCGCGGACGTCGGGGAAGGACGCATAGCTCAGATCATGGCCCGCGGCGGACAGGCGGCGCGCAAGCTGCAGGCTCGAGTAAAGCATTCCCGGAAGCCCACCCGTGACGCAGAGGATCTCAGCCATGGCGAGCGATCACGGTGATCACGCCGCGGGGTAGCCCAGCTGCTTCACCAGGGCCCCGTATCCGGCATCGAAGGCACGACGTACCCGTGGCGTGAAGTGCCTCCTCCACTGCTCGGGCGCCGGATCGCGAACGTGCGGGTCCGCGTTGCGCTTGCCGAGGGTGTAGCGGCGTGCAAAGCGGCGGCCGAGCGCCCGCTCGAGGCGCGATAGGCGGTAGAATTCGAACAGCTCGTCGAAGACTTGGGCTTCGTTGCCGATGATGTCTTCGTAACGGCGGGTGACGATGTCGGGATGGCGCGACGGCCACCGCGCCATCGACTCGAAATGATGCCGGCGGAATTCGATCTCGGCCAGTAGCCCTTCCTCCTCGGGTATCTTCCGCAGATAAGCGGCGAACGACTGCCCCCCTTCCCGCATCCCCTCAGGGATCGCACCATTGGCGAAATACCAGTCCTCCGGGCCGGGCGCTTCGATCAATGTCCAGGGTTCGGCCCCGCGCCGGTGGTAGAAGTATCCGGAGACGACGAGGTCGCGAGGATCGCGAATGAAACGCGAGATGCGGAACTCACCGAGGCGACTGCAATCGAGAAAACGGTTGTTGACCGAAGCAACGCGGTGGTTGCGGAAGTCGCCGTAGAAATCATCGAGATGAGAGTTGAAATGACGATAGCCGCCGCTCCACGGCAGGCAGCGGTTGAAGACCGATTGCATGACGCGCCCGTAGTAGACGGTCAAACACTTGTGATACGAGCAGTGAACGAGATTGATTTCGGTCATTGTGGAGCCATCGAGATCCGTCATCGGCCGCGACCGGCCGCTGCGTGTCGATCCTAGCAGCCGCGAACGTCACCCTGTTTGCGACGCGGGACACCAGTGTTCTGAGTCAGAAGTTCGCTGCATTTTGTGGTGACGCGAGCGAGGCGAACACAAGGTCCAGCGACCCAGGACGCTAGCGTATCGAACGGGCTCGACCCGTCAGGCATACAGTCGCCTCAGAAGAGTCTCAGCTCCCGGACCTGAACCACCGGAGTGGGTCCCTCGATATCGATGGTGGCGCGATCGTGGTGAAGTTGTTGCATCGCGCTACCCGCTGCGGCGCCCCGCTCGCCCAGCACCACCATCAAGCTGACCTCCTCGTCGGCCGGCGGGAGAACACCGATCAAACGGAGCGCCGCCCGTGCCTCGGGGGCAAGCCTCGCGGCCGGCTCGAAGCGCAGCGAGGCCGCCACCAACGTTCCGCTCGGCAGGCTCTCGAGGTGGCGGAGCATCTCCGCCGCGCCTGCCGGTCCCGGGTCGAAGGTGCTTGTTTGAGCGATGCCGACGCCGTATTCCTCGAGTACGTGTACCTGGATGGCCGGGCTCTCCGACTCGTGAAACACGCGGTTGCCCAGGCCGACGACCGTTCCCTGACGCTGCGCGTCGAGGGTGAAGCCCGACGCTGTTAGAGCACCGCTGCTGCCGACGGGCAGCAGTGTGTGGGTGCTCAGTGCGAAGACGGCCTCCCCACCTTGCAAGGCATCGATGTAGCCTTCGGCGAGATCGAAGCGCCGGCGCGCCCACGTGTTGGAAAGCGCCAGCGCCTCCGCGCGTGCTCCCCAGCCGGCCAGTGCGATGGCCGGAGAGGTGGCGGTGAGTTCCGAACCTCTGATCGAGAGTTCGACGCCGCCACGACCTCGGAGCTCTTCAGCGACGTAGCTTCGTTGGAGCCCCAAGCGAAAGGGCGGCTCCCCGGCCGCCATGCCTCGCGCCCCCGGTCCGCCCTCGGACAACACCTCGAAGACCAGTGTGTAACCCAGCTGTGTAACGAAGACCGCATCGTTGTTCGGGGCGATGAGACGTTCAAGCTGCGCCCGCTGGGCACCGTCGGCGAGGCGGTCCTCGTGCACGAGCAGGTAGCGAACCCGAAAGCCGGCGCGCAGCCTACGGAAGAACTCAGGGTCGAGCGGGGGCGTGGCGGTGAGGTGGAGATAAGAGGCGGGAGCCGAACGCGCGTAGCCGTTGACCAGTCGCTTCCAGTGAAGGGTCGAACCGAACATGTAGGCCGTCTCCGTCCACGCTCGGTTACCGGTTCCGATCGGAGCATGGACGACGGCAAAATCCTCGGGTTGGCTGGCCAACCACACGTCGGCGGGGTCGGCTGCCGGGTCGGCGCGCTCGTGCGGCAAGGGGGCGACACGGTATTCCCACAACACCCCAACCACGAGGGCGACCATGGCCAAGCGCCAGGCGATGCCGCTGCCGCGCGTGCCTCCCGCGTTGCTAGTCGCGGCGAGACGGGCCTCCGCGCCGGCAACGGCGAAGCCCGAGAGCGCGGCGACGAAGAGGATCCAGAGGAAGCCGATTCTGCCGACGGAGCGAATGGCCTGAAATGGAGCGAAATAGCGGTACAGAAGCCAGTAGGGGCCGTAGCCGATCTCGACGTCGAAGGCCTGCACCACGGGCCCGTAGGCGAGCAGATAGGCGAGAAGCGCCAAGTAACTGATTGCGATCAGGTGAGCGCCCCTGCTCGACAAGCGGCGACGGACACTCGCGGGGATGGAGAGCAGCGCCACGAGCGCCATGACCGCTCCGATGAGCGCCGGATGCAGCGACGCGTTCCACCCCAGCAGGCGAGTCGCCGATGCCGATCCACCTTGCCAGGCCGACGCGATCGCGCCGAAATGGAGGATGAGGGCCAGCGCCGCAATCGCACCGCTCGCAAGGCCGACCATGCTGACAGCACGCGGCCGCGAACTCTCGCGGGCCGGGGGCCGGCCCACGGGGCGGTCCGCGACGCGTGCGGTCCGGCTCCTGGCGTTCGCTCGCTTCTGCTTGATGCCATCGGACGGTGTTCGGATGTCGCGCCCGCGAACGGCTAGCGGCAGCGCGATCAACAGGGCCCCGGCGGCAAGCAGCATCGGCAACAGCCCGGCGAAGTAGTTGGCCTCGACGACCTCGTAGCGCTCGAACAGCCACCGAGCGTGAGCCGCTTGGTTGAAGGGACTTCCCGCCAGAAAGCTCCACGGTCGAGCCGAGTATCGCTGCATCTCGCCGAGACTCCGCTCCAGGCTCGCCTCCGAGCTTCCCCCGGCCAGGAACATGGCTGCGGCGCCAATCAACACCGCTACGGCGCCGGCACCGAGGGCGAGGCGCGGTATTCCGACCAGTCTCGCGCGAAGCGCGGACTCCGGCAGTAAGCGCAACAGCAACGCAGCGTAGATCGCCAGAATCGGCAGCAGGAAGACGCCGTAGTGGAGCGAAAAGCCGATCTGCAAGCCGACGAACGCCGTCATCACGAGCAAGTGACGTGGGCGGCCGGAGGCGACGAAGCGACTGCAATACAGCAAGGCGAACGGAATCCACTGCCCGACCATCATGTGAAGATGGGCGATCTGAGAGAACTTCCCCGGCGCCAGTGCCCAGACAACGCCGGCAACGATGCCCGCGCTGAGGCTGCCGCTCATGTGTCGTACCCACAGTGCGGCGCCAACACCACTGAGGACGAACGACGACAGCAGCACGAGGTTGTAGGCCAGCACCGGGTGCCCCGCCCAGTTCAACGGGGCCACCAACAGCGATGGGGCCAGAAAGGTCTCCGACCACGCCAGGGCACCTTCGCTGGGGAAGTAGATGTTGCCGTCGAAGATATTCAGGGGCTCGTTGACGATCGCATGGGCGTTCCAGGCCAGCGTCCACGTCACCAGGCGAGAATCCGCGAGGTCTTTCAGATAGGTATCCGGTGCTGTCGAGATCGGGTAGGTGAACAGCGCCGTGAGCAGGATGAACAGACCGGTCAACAGCGCGACGGTACGTCGACGAGAGCCATCGGCGGAATTCTGTTGCTGCGCAAGCATCGTGGACCGCAACCTCGGAACGGGAATCGAATACGCTTTGGCGCGTCAATGTCGTTGCGAGTCTACTTGCTCAACGGAGCAAGCAGGAGCCGCCGCATACGGCGCATCGCCGAGTACGTGTCGTTCCACCCGGCTCACCTCGGAATCGGCGGGGTGGCCTTACCGTCCCGAACGCTCCACAATGACGCGATGGACGAACCCGCCGACCGAACTTCGATTCTCGTCAACATCGTCGGCTACTATGCCGGATGGACGGCCTGCATCCTCGGGGGGGCGCGCGGCTACTGGGGTTGGGGCGCCGCCTTCGGAGTGATTCTGGTGATCGTGCACCTCGGCCTCGCTTCCCGGCGCGACGTCGAGATCCGTCTGCTGCTCATCACCACAATCATCGGGTACGCGGTCGACAGCATTCAGACCGCGCTGGGCCTGTTGGTTTTCCCCTCGGGACAGCCGGTCTGGTGGATCGCTCCCGTGTGGATCGGCGTGGTGTGGATGCTCTTTTCCGGGACCCTGCGATACTCGTTTCACTGGCTCTCCGGCCGTCCTTGGCTAGCTGCCGTGTTCGGCGCCATCGGTGGCCCCGCCGCTTTCTACGCCGGCCACCGCCTCGGCGCCGTCGAGTTTCACCCCACTCCGGGCTTGAGTCTGGCGGTGCTGGCACTGCTCTGGGCGGCGCTCTTCCCACTACTGATGCACCTGTCGGTGATCGTGGGCGGACCTGGCAGGGGAGAATACGGGCGCAGGTCGACTTCGGCGTCAGCGATGGGAATCCGATCTCTCGAGAAAAGGGTCACACGCGCCGAGAGCATGCTGATCGCACTTTCGATCGGCGCCATCGCGGTAGCCGACTACGCCATTGGTGCGCAGATCTCGCTCGGCCCGCTGTATCTCATCCCCCTTTGCTACAGCGCTTTGTCGCAGCGCCGTGCGATCACGATATCGGTTTTCGCCGTCTGTCTGATATTGCGCGAGCTATTGGGCCCGATCGCGCAATCGAGCGATCCTGTGTTCTTCTTTGTCCGGGACCTCGTGATTGCTGCCGGGTTCCTCGGGGTGGCCGTGTACTTGGGCCGCCTCGGTTCTCAACGGCATCGGTTTTTCGAGCTCGCGCGCCAACAGCGCGACGATCTGGCGACCGAAGTCCGGCTCGCCGCGCAACTCCAGAGTCGGCTCCTCCAACTGAACCGTGCGCCGACGGACCGGCTCGATATCTATGCGCGCACGGCGCCTCTGAAAGGGGTTGGCGGTGACTACTACGACTTCCTGCAACTGGGGGCGGCCCGGATGGGGATTGTCGTCGCCGATGTTGCCGGCAAGGGGCTGCCCGCGGCGATGTTGATGCCCGCGGTTCGCATCGCTCTTCGTTCGCTCGTGCAACGCCTCGATGATCCTCGACGCATTGTCGCGGAGCTCGACCGCATGATCTTCGGCGCCACCGCGCCGGAGAACTACGCGACGCTGTTTCTCGCCGCCGTCGACCTCGAGAGCGGCCGCCTCGAGTGTGTGAACGGAGGCCATCTGCCCGCTCTTCTGGTCGATCCCGATGGTTCGGTGAAATGGCTCGGCACGGGAGGCCCGCCGGTGGGTCTTCTACCAAGCACCGAGTACGAGAGCGAGACAGCGATGCTCGAGCCGGGCGGCAACCTGGTTCTCTACACCGACGGCGTCACGGAATCGCAGAATGCAGACGGCGAGGAATACGGTACGGAGCGTCTCGCGGCGCTTGTCGCCGGCCTGGCCGGACGTCGTTCCGAGGACATCGTCGACGCAGTCCGCGACGACCTG
>CAYSHI010000122.1:0-7528 GCA_964430745.1 uncultured Acidobacteriota bacterium
ATGCGGCATTAGCCACAGTTTCCCATGGTTATTCCCCACCAGAGGGCAGATTACCCACGCGTTACTCACCCGTTCGCCGCTCTACTAGATCCCCGAAGGAATCGTTCGCGCTCGACTTGCATGTGTTAGGCACGCCGCCAACGTTCGTTCTGAGCCAGGATCAAACTCTCCAGTTTGAACCTCAACTACTACTACCTCATCTGAAATTGACGAGTCAGGTACGCGCTATTCAGTTTTCAAAGAGCAGGCACAAGGCAACCTGAACGCGGCAAACGCAAGTCCGAGTTTTCGGAAGTGCCTCCCGGTGCCTTCCCGTGCGAAGGAAGGCGTCGCATAACAACGCGACTCAAGGTGACTACAGGGCAGACTTGCCCCCGCAGTAAGATTAATTGTAGCGGAGCCCACCCATCCGGTCAATCATGCGCAAGCAAGAAAACTGCAGTTTTTTCGCGCCGTCGCCGGACCGTCGCACGACCGGCTAATATCGCACCGTATGACGGACTCCGGACGACAGAGCGACGAAAAATTCGTTGAGTTTTGCTACCGGCATCTCCTGCGCCGCGAAGGAGATCCGGCCGGCATCGAGAACTACGTGCGCGCTTTATCCGCCGGACTCGACCGACACTCACTCGTTCGCGAGCTCATCGACAGCGACGAGTTCCGTCAGCTGGTGGCGTCCGACATGCTGAACGCTGTGGCCCCCGGGAGCACGACGACGGGACTGCCGACCTTCGCGCCCCCCGGCCATTTCTATTCCCCGCTGCCGGCGGCACAGGACGTCGACGACTTCGCCACGTTGCAGCAACCCGGGGCACCGTGGCGCGGCGGTCTCGACCTCGACGAGCAGGGCCAGCTCGAGCTGCTGCGAACGTTCGCCGGCTACTACGAGGAAATACCCTTCGTTGCCGCACCTTCCGCAGAGCACCTGTTCCATTTCGAGAACGGCAGTTTCGGGTACTTCGATGGCATCGCGCTGTACTCGTTCCTGCGCCACTTCCGGCCGTCGCGCATCGTCGAGGTGGGCTCCGGCTTCAGCTCGGCGCTGATGCACGACACCAACCGCATTTTCTTCGGCGGCGGCATCGACCTCACCGTTATCGACCCCTTCCCCGAACAGCTCCGCGGCCTGCTGCAGGCGGCGCCCGGCGCCGCGCCCGTGATCATCGAAGAACCCGTCCAACGGGTCGGCCTCGACACCTTCACCGCGCTGGGCGAGAACGACATCCTGTTCATCGATTCATCGCATGTCATGAAGTTCGGCAGCGACGTGAGCTACCTGCTGCTCGAGGTGCTGCCGGCCTTGCGCCCCGGCGTGCTGGTACACGTGCACGACATCTTCGCCAACTTCGACTATCCGGAACTGTGGCTGCGCGAGGGGCGCGCGTGGAACGAGGGCTACGCGCTGAAGGCCTTCCTGCTGCACAACCGGGACTTCCGCGTGCTGCTGTTCAACGACTACCTGGCGGAGAACCACTGGAACGAGCTGGAGCAGCATCTACCGCTATGCACGCGCCAACCACAGGGCAGTCCGTTCAGGAACGCGGGCGTCAGCTTGTGGTTGCAGCGCTGCGGCGCAGGCGATTAGCGAGACGCCGCGGCCGACGCCACGCAGCGGGTAGCGAAAACCGAGACCCGGCTTACCCTACCGTCACCCGGGCGAAGCGTCGCTTGCCCACCTTGAGCACGCGCTCGACACCGTCGGCGGGCACCTCGAAGTCGTCGGCGGCGACCCGCTCGCCATCCAGGCTCACGGCGCCCTGCCCTACCAGCCGGCGAGCCTCGCCATTGGACGCGGCGAAGTCGCAGTCGCGCATGATCTTGACGATCCACACCGGCTCGCCGCCCTCGAAGGCGAACGCCGGAAGGTCGTCGGGTAGGCCGCCCGCGACAAACATAGTGTCGAACTCGACCTTGGCCGCCTCGGCCGCGACCTCTCCGTGGAAGCCGGCAACGATGAGGCCGGCGAGCTTCTGCTTGGCCACCTTGGGGTGCAGCTCACCCGCGGCGACGTCGACCTCGAGCTGCTCGAGGTCGGCGTCCGACTCGCTGGTGCACAGCTTGTAGTAACTCCACATGAGCTCGTCGGAAACCGACATCACCTTGCCGAACATTTCCTTCGGCGTGTCCTCCACGGCGATGTAGTTGTTCAGCGACTTGCTCATCTTTTCGACACCGTCGGTGCCCACCAACAGCGGCACCGTGAGCACGACCTGCGGTTCCTGCCCGTGCTCGCGCATGATGTCGCGGCCCACAAGCAAGTTGAAGAGCTGATCGGTGCCCCCCATTTCCACGTCGGCATCCAGGGCCACCGAGTCGTATGCCTGCGCCAGTGGGTAGAGAAACTCGTGCACGCTGATCGGCTGATTCGCCTTGAATCGTTTTTCGAAGTCGTCGCGCTCGAGCATGCGGGCCACGGTGTACTTACCGGCGAGGCGGATGAACCCGGCAGCGCCGAGCTTCTCGAGCCAGGACGAGTTGAACTCCAGCCGGGTCTTGTCCGCGTCGAGGATCTTGAACGCCTGGCGGCGGTAGGTCTCGGCGTTCTCCAGCACCTCCTCGTGGGTCAGCTGGGGGCGCGTCTTCGACTTGCCGGAGGGATCTCCAATCATCCCGGTGAAGTCCCCCACCACGAAGACGACCTCGTGGCCGAGATCCTGGAACTCCTTCATCTTGCGCATGACCACCGTGTGGCCGAGGTGGATATCCGGCGCCGAGGGGTCGAACCCGACCTTGACGACCAGAGGCTTGCCGGTGGTGCGAGAGCGTTCGAGCTTGGCGGTGAGCTCCTCTTCGCTGATCAGATCTACGGCGCCGCGGCGGAGAACTTCGAGTTGCTCGGCAGCCGGTGCGAACCCGCCCACGTCAAATCTCCCCGGCGTCGTCGATAACGACCCGGCGTCCTTCGATGCGCAGCCGATCTTCGGCGAACAATCGCACGGATTCGGGGTAGATCAGGTGCTCCTGCTCGAGAATCCGCCTGGCCAACGCCTCTTCGGAGTCGCCTCGCTCAATGGGGACCACGGCCTGCAGGATGATCGGGCCGGCATCGACCTCCGGGACGACGAGATGCACGGTACACCCGGAATAGCGGACGCCATAGTCGATCGCTTTCTGCTGCACGTTCAAACCGGGGAACGACGGCAGCAGCGAGGGATGGATGTTCAGGATCTTGTTCGGATAGCGTCCGACAAAGCTCTCCGAGAGCACCCTCATGAACCCCGCCAAGCAGATCAACTCCGTGCCGTGCTCCTCGAGCACCCGTATGAGCTCGGCTTCGAAGTCGGCTTTGCTTTCGTACTTCGTGTGATCGACGACAGCGGTCGGGATGCCGAACGAGGCGGCCTTGTCGAGCCCCGGTGCTTCGGCGACGTTCGATACGACGACGCAAATCGACGCAGGAAACCCCGCGGCGGCGCAGGCTTGTGCGAGCGACTCCATGTTCGAGCCACGCCCGGAGATCAGCACGGCGACCCGGAGTCGGCTCATTCGGTCACCTCGAATCCGGCTTCCAGCCGTACGCCCTCGCCGTCGATCACCGCGCCGATGGGAAAGACCTCTTCGCCCGCGGCCGCGAGCGTCTCCTGCAGGTCACGGCTCGCGTCGGCGGGCGCCGCCACCACCATGCCTACCCCCATGTTGAAGGTGTGCCACATCTCGTCCTCCGGAATCCGTCCCCATTCCTGCAATGAGCGAAACACGGGAGGGACCTCCCAGGCCGCGGGATCGATAACAGCGCCGCAGCCCGCCGGCAGCATGCGGGGGACGTTCTCGTGCAGGCCGCCGCCGGTGATGTGCGCCAGCCCGTTGATCTGCCCCCGCGCGATGGGATCGCGCAACGAACCTACGTAGGCACGGTGCGGACGCAACAGCTCTTCGCCCACCGTGCAGCCCCACTCGTCGACGACATCATCGACACCGAGCCCCCGATGCTCGAAGACCACCCGGCGAACCAGAGAGTAGCCATTGGTGTGCAGCCCGCTCGAGGCGATGCCGAGCAGCCTGTCGCCCGCGCGGATGGCCGAGCCGTCGAGCACCGAGTCGCCGATCGTACGCCCGACGATGAAGCCCGCCAGGTCGTACTCCCCCTGTTGGTAGATATCGGGCATCTCGGCGGTCTCCCCACCGATCAAAGCGGCACCGACGTCGCGACAAGCCTCGGCTACGCCGGAAAGGATGGACTCCACGACCCCGCCCTCCATCTTTCCGAGGGCGAGGTAGTCGAGAAAGAAGAGCGGCACCGCGCCTTGCGTGAGGATATCGTCGGCGCAATGGGCGACGATGTCGTACCCGACGCCTTCGTGCTTGTCGGCCATCACCGCGATCTTCAGCTTGGTGCCGACGCCGTCAGCGGAAGCAACCAGCAACGTGTCGGACTCTCCGGCGGGTAGCCGAAAGCCCCCGCCGAAGCTGCCGATGTCGCCGACGACGTGCTTGGTGAAGGTGCTGCGCACGAGCTCCCCGATGCGCTCTTTAGCGCCCGCCGCCGCCCGACGGTCGACGCCCGCGTCGCTGTAGGTCAGGCCGGGCCCGTCGATGTGATCGCTCACCGCTCACTCCTACTGGATGTGGTTTGCACGGCGCGTTCCCCGCATCTCGCGCGTGTTCGGCGGTTCGCCGTCAGCCATCGACGTCAGGCTTTGCCGGTCCTGCGCCGACGGGCTGGAACAGTTCCATTTGCTGTTTCAACTCGCTGCCCAGCGGTATCGGATAGTCGGCCGTAAAACAGGCTCCGCAGTAAGCGCTGTCGCCATCCGGGAGCGCGCGTTTCAGCCCCTCGTGCGAAAGGTACTCGAGCGAGTCAGCGCCGATCTGACGGCAAATCTCGTCGACAGAGTGGTTCGCGGCGATGAGATCCTCTCGGTTCGGGGTGTCGATGCCGTAGTAGCAGGGGGATATGTAGGGAGGCGACGAAACCCTCACGTGCACCTCGGCACCGCCGGCGCTGCGGATCATCTCGACGATCTTCGCACTGGTCGTGCCGCGTACGATGGAATCGTCGATCAAGACGATGCGCTTGCCGCGGATGACGCTCTCGACGGGATTGAGCTTTACCTTGACGCCGAAGTGCCGAATCGACTGGCGCGGCTCGATAAACGTGCGCCCGACGTAATGGTTGCGGATCAGCGCCGGTTCGAACGGCAGCCCGGATTCCGCTGAATAACCGAGCGCAGCGGCGAGCCCGCCATCGGGCACCGGCACTACCAGGTCGGCATCCGCGGGTGCTTCCTGCGCCAGAATCCGGCCCATGCGCTTGCGCGCATCCATCACGGCGGCGCCAAACAACACACTATCGGGTCGCGCAAAGTACACATGCTCGAAGATGCAACGACGCTCCTGGAGCTGCGGCCAGGGCTGCAACGAACGGAAGCCCGGCCCGCTGCCGCCCGGCCCGGCGGCCACGGCAGCGCGGGCTTCCGGCGATCCCACCGAATCCTCGCCGATCACCACCACCTCTCCGGGCGCGATGTCGCGGATATGGGTGGCGCCGATGAGGTCGAATGCACAGGTCTCCGAGGCGAGCACCAGCGCGCCGTCGATCTCGCCGATCGACAGCGGCCGGAACCCCAAGGGGTCGCGGGCCCCGATCAGAGTTTCGTTCGTCAGCAACGTCATGGCAAAGGCGCCTCGCACCTTACTCAGAGCATCGACGAGGGCGTCGGTGACGCCGTCGTACTCGCTGCGCGCGAACAGATGTAGCATCACCTCGGTGTCGCTCGACGAGGTGAAGATCGCGCCGTCCTGTTCGAGTCGCTCGCGGATCTGCACCGCGTTGACGAGGTTGCCGTTGTGCCCGAGAGCGATGGCTCCGCGGCGCGACTCGATACGTACGGGCTGGGCGTTGGCGAGCGTGCTGGATCCGGCCGTCGAGTAGCGTACGTGCCCGATGGCGGAGCGGCCCGGCAGGCGGTCGAGCCGTTCGCCCGTGAAGACGTCGGCGACTTCGCCCATACCGCGCTCGACGAACATCGCGCCGAGGTTGGCGGTGGCAATGCCACTGCTTTCCTGGCCCCGATGCTGCAACGCATACAGGCCGAGATAGGCCAGACGGGCCGCCTCGCGATGACCGAGTATGCCGAAAACGCCACAGCAGTGGTTCAGACTCTTCGCCATTCGGCCACTCTCATTGTGAGACTTCCTCTTGCAGGACCCGGTCGAAGACGGCCTCGACACCCGAGAGCGCCGCCTCGATGTCGAAGGCGTGGTCGAGCTGCTCGGGCGCAAGTCTCGCCGTGACCTCGGGATCGGCCTCCAGCAGCTGCTTGAACGGCTCGCGGGTCTTCCAACACGTCATGGCCGCGCGCTGGACGAGACGGTATGCCTCGGTGCGCGCAAGGCCGGCCTGAAGCAGCGCTTCGAGCACTCGCGAGGAAAACACCAGGCCGTTGGTGAGGTCGAGGTTTCGCGCCATCGCCTCCGGAAACACCTCGAGCCCGGCGATGACTCCGTGCAACCGGTGCTGCATGAAATCGAGCGCGATACACGCGTCGGCCAACGCCACCCGCTCGACCGATGAGTGCGAGATATCCCGCTCGTGCCACAGGGCGACGTTCTCGAACCCGGTCATGGCATAGGCCCTGATCAGGCGCGCCAGGCCGGTGAGGTTCTCGGTCTTGATGGGGTTGCGCTTGTGCGGCATCACCGACGAGCCCTTCTGCCCCGCCCCGAAAGGCTCGGCGGCCTCGAGCACCTCGGTGCGCTGAAGGCCGCGAACCTCCAACGCCACGTTCTCGATCGAGGCCGCGACGATGGCCAGGTGAGCGAGAAACTCGGCGTGGCGGTCGCGCGGAACCACCTGCGACGACACCGGCTCGACCTGCAGATCGAGCTTGGCGCAAACCAACGGCTCGACGCCCGGATCGAGTGTGCCGTAGCTGCCCACGGCCCCGGAGATCTGCCCGAACCGAATGATCTCTCGCGCTCGTTGCAACCGCTCGAGCCCGCGTTCGAACTCCTGGTTGAAACGCAGGAACTTGAGCCCGAGGCTGATGGGCTCGGCGTGGATGCCATGCGTGCGACCGACCATCGGCTGGCGTCGGTACTCGAGCGCCTTCTCCCGGAAAAGCTCGGCCAGCATCCTGCAGCCGTCGATCAGGAGGTCGGAAGCTCGTACCAGCCGGAGCGCCAGCGACGTGTCCAGAACGTCCGACGAGGTCAGGCCGAGATGAAGATAGCGCGCGGAGGGCCCGATCTGCTCCTCGATGGCTTCGAGAAACGCGATCACGTCGTGCTTGGTGCGCCGCTCGATCTCGGCAACCCTCTCGGGATCGGGGGGCACCGCGCCGCTCACCTCGGCCAGCGCCTCGGGAGGGATGTGACCGAGCTCCACCATGGCCTCGGCGGCCGCGAGCTCGACCTCGAGCCAGGCGGCATACTGGGCCGCCTCGTTCCAGATGCTGCCCATCTCGGCACGTGTATAGCGTCCGATCATCGCGTGGACCCGGAAGGTTCTGGAGCGTTGGGCGCGTTCTGGTGGGCGGTCGCCGGCGACCGCGGCCGGCGGTGGGACGCATTCTATCCTGCGGCCCCT
>CAYSHI010000123.1:0-25200 GCA_964430745.1 uncultured Acidobacteriota bacterium
GACTACATCGACTACGGCGCCCGCATCAGCCCGCCGATGGCGCGCCGCACGCTGAGCTTCGGCGGCGCCACCGGCGGCCCGACGGTGGCCGGCCGCCAGTCCGGCTACTACATCCTCACGCCGCTCGAGGACATCCTCACCGAAGAGGAAAAGGCCAGCCGGATTCGCTCCTACAATCCCTACTGGACCCACGTCATCTCGTATCACGAATGGCTGGGGCACAACGTGCAGCGCGCGGCCGCCGTCGCCAACGTCACCCGGCCCATCCGCCGCGCCTACGGCAGCATCTACTTCAGCCAGGCGTGGTCGTTCTACCTGGAGAAGCTGCTCCCCGACGAGGGCTACTACGACGACCGCCTCGACTACCTCACCGGCCTCAAGACGCACATGGCGCGGCTGCAGATGCGCATGTGGCGCGTGCAGCGCATCATTACCAAGCTCAAGATGGCCAAGGGCGAGATGACGTTCGACGAGGCCATCCAGGCCTACATCGACGAGATCGGCATGGAGCCCACGAACGCCTTCATCGAGGTGCAGCGAGACTCGCAGAGCCCCTCTCCGCCGGGGCGCGAGATCATCGGCGAGCGTGTCATCCTCGATTTGCGTGACGAGTATGCGCTGCGGATGGGTAGCCACTACAGCTTGAAACAATTCAACGACAAGCTGCTCACCTACGGTTCCATCCCGTTCAAGCAGATTCGGCGTTTGATGCTCGAGGGATAGCAGTGGAACCGGTTCTGATCGTGCTGGCGTCGTCCACCGGCGCGGTGGTCTTCGCCGCGGCCGGGATCCTGCCGCTTCTCGGCCGCGACAACGTGCCGCGCGCCTGGTTGGGTTGGGCGAACGCCTCCGCCGCCGGCGTCATGCTCGGCGCCGCCTTCTTGCTCGCAGATCACGGCATCGGCGGGCAGCCTCTCGCGCTCGGCGCCGGGGCGCTTGTCGGCATCGGCTTTGTCTGGTGGACGCACGAGGTGTCGGGAACCGGCGAGCTCGACCGCGATCTACAGGGCCCTGCCCCTGAGACCTACGGATCCGACATCCTGCTGGTCGGCGCCCTGCACTCGGCCGCCGAGGGGCTCGCCATCGGCGCCGCGATGGCGGTCGACCTTACGCTGGGAATCTGGATCGCCGCCACCATCGCGCTGCACAACGTACCGGAGGCCACGGTGCTCGCCGCGGTGCTGCGAGCGCGAGGGTACGGTACGCCGCGGGTGCTCTTGCTGACACTCGTCGGAGCCGCGCCCATCGTGCCAATGGCGGTCAGCGCGTTCGCCGTGGTCGACGCCGCACCTCAGGTCGCGCCCTGGGCGCTGGGCTTCGGTTCGGGCACGTTGATCTACCTGGTGACCGTCGACCTGCTGCCGGAAAGCTACCGCCAGGCAGGCGCCACGAGCATCGCGCTGGTGGCGCTGCTGGCCATGGGTATGGTCGCGGCGGTGCGGGAGTTCGTCCGGTGAGCGCGACGCTGCAGGTCTTCCTCTACGGGCTGCTCACCGCGGTGACCACCGCGCTCGGGGCGCTGCCCTTCGCATTCGTTCGGACGATCTCCCACCGCGCGGTGGCCTACGCCAACGCCATCGCCGCGGGCCTCATGCTCGGCGCCTGTTTTCAGCTCGTCGTCGAAGGCGCCGAATACGGGCACGCGCAGACGGGAGTGGGGGCTTTCCTCGGCGTCGGCTTCATCCTGTCGACGCAGCGGTTCTTGAAGGAACAGGAAATCGAGATCGACGAGGTTCGCTCCGCCGACGCCCGACGCATGGTGATGATCGTCGTCGTCATGACGGTGCATTCGATGGCGGAAGGCATCGCGGTCGGCGCCGCGTTCGGCGGCGGCGCCGATCTCGCCATCCTGATCACCGCCGCCATCGCCGTGCACAACGTCCCCGAGGGTCTGGCCATCAGCGCCGTTCTGCGCCCGCGCGGCGTGAGCGTCGTGGGCTGTGCCTGGTGGAGCTTCTTTTCCTCGATTCCACAGCCGCTGATGGCGGTCCCGGCGTTCCTGTTCGTCGACGCCTTCCGGCCCGCGCTCCCCTACGCCCTCGGCTTCGCCGCCGGCGCGATGATCTTCATGGTCCTGGTCGAGCTGCTTCCGGAGGCATACGAGGAAGGCCGCCGGCCCGCCGTGGGCCTGCTCGTCAGCGCCACGCTCGTGGCCATGATCGTCGTGCAGCAGTACCTCTAGGCGCGGCACGGGGCAGGAACTAGCCCCGCGATACTGTAGGCTTTTCACGCTCGGCAAACGTCCAGCCGGCAAGCTGCTGAGGAGGAACCGTGGCACACCGCAAGCAACGCGTCGGTTACGGAGCGGCGCTGCTCGTCATGGCAACCGCCGCGTTCCTGCACGGCTGTGCGGCCGAGCGGGCGGCGGAGACCGGTACGGCCCGACTCCCGAACCTGCTGGTCGTCATGCCGGATCAATGGCGCGGGCAGGCCCTGGGATTCATGAACGAGGACCCGGTGGTGACGCCGAACCTGGACACGCTCGCCGGCCAAGGCCTCGCCCTCACGCACGCGGTGTCCAACTACCCGGTCTGCAGCCCCGCCCGGGCGATGTTCATGACCGGGCGTTACCCCCACGCGAACGGTGTTTTGAGCAACGCCAACAGCGGCACGACGGAGTTCGGCTACGAGCTCGGGAAGACTGCCGGTACCTGGTCCGATGTGCTCGCGGACAAGGGTTACAGCCTGGGGTACATCGGCAAGTGGCACCTTGAATCGCCGCATGAGCCCTATGTCGAGAGCTACAACAACACGCCCG
This sequence comes from uncultured Acidobacteriota bacterium, assembly GCA_964430745.1. GTDB lineage: Bacteria > Acidobacteriota > UBA890 > UBA890 > UBA890 > CBDCGW01. The sequence goes on from CAYSHI010000123.1 coordinate 2,759, forward strand.
AGTTCGCCTGGAACGAGTGGGCCCCACCCGACCGGCGTCACGGCTTCGACTTCTGGTACGCCTACAACACCTACGACCGGCACATGAAGCCGCGTTATTGGGCCACGGACTCCGCGCGAGAGGAATCATTCACCGTGGATCAGTGGGGACCGGAGCACGAGGCCGACGTGGCGATCCGTTACATCCGCAACGAGGGCGGCGAATACCGCGACGCGGAGCATCCTTTCGCACTCGTCGTCGCGATGAACCCACCCCACATGCCGTACGACCACTTTCCCCAGAAGTACCTCGAGCACTACGACGGTAAGACATATCGTGATCTTCTGGTGCGACCGAACGTGGATTTCGAGAGCAACTCGGCGATGGCGGAACTGGCACGCAATCACACGAAGAACTACTTCGCCATGATGACGGGAGTCGACGAGCAACTCGGCAGGATCCTGGCGGCGCTCGACGAGCAGGGACTGGCCGACGACACCATCGTCGTGTTCACCTCGGACCACGGCAACTGCCTCGGCACGCACGGCGAGATATCGAAGAACAACCACTACGAGGAGTCGATGCGCGTGCCGCTGCTGGTGCGCTGGCCGGGAAGGATTCGGCCACGGCAGGACGACCTGCTCATTTCGTACCCCGACATTCCCGCCACGCTGCTCGATCTGATGGGTTTCGCCGAAGACGCACCCGCCGCCATGCAGGGCAGCAGCCACGCGTCGCTCTTTCTGACCGGCGAAGGCGAACGCCCGACGTCGCAGCTCTACATGTGGGTACCGCCCGGCCAGCCCGAGTGGGGCCGCCGCGGTGTGCGCACACACCGCTACACGCTGATGATCAGCAAGATGCCCGGTGAGCCGACGGAAACGGTGCTGCACGACAATCTGGAGGATCCCTACCAGCTGAGTAATGTCGCCGAGGGGAACCCAGGGCTGGTCGAGCGGCTGATGCGCGAGGAGCTCATACCTTGGCTGGAAAAGACCGGCGACCCGTGGCTGCAAGCGGCCGGCGATGAGTCGCTGGAGACGACCGGCGAGCCGCGGCTCCGAAACGACGAAGCCGCTCCTCCCGCCCCGTCTTTCGCGCACCGCCAGGCTGAATCGGGCACTTGATCCAGCCGCGACGCTAGCGAATTCGGCGGCGAGGACAATCAGGAACACTAGGGGCGCTCAGGAAACTCTTACGGGGTTCGGGCGTCTCCGGCGTCGACACGCTTTTGGGTCGGACGATCAGCCGCTCGAGGCAACTCGCCGGTCGCCAGCCAGCGAGCGCACTCGGGGCCGAGCTCCGCCACGGCCATGTCCTCGTAACGGCGGCCGTCCGCTTCGGGAAGCAGCTCCCGCCAGCGGCCGTCCACGCCCCGGTGAAAGAACACCTCGCCGCCATCGTCCCAATAAGCCCCGCGGCGGGGCGCCAAACGGTCGGCATGAGTCTTCATGTACTCGAAGCCGCAATGCTCGAGGATGCGCGGCCAGGCGCCGGCGTCGACGTCGATCGCGAGGAACGCCGCTATCTTGCGGATCTCCCGTTCAAGGTCGGCCTTCAGGTCGCGGAAGTGCAGCATCAGCACGTTCGGAAGGCGGCGAGCAGGCCACCAGGTACGCACATTGTCCCAAAACGACCAGAAGGGCCAGCCGTCTCCGGCCAGCCAGTCGCGAAAGTACTGCACCGGGTCGTCGGTGGTCGGCGGCTCGAGCGGCGGCCCGACTCGGCCCGGTGGCTCGTTGACCGAGTCGTACCAGCCCTGGTTGGCGTTGACGTGGTGGTTGAACAGGCTCCAGGCCACATCTCGACCATCGCGGCCGATATACAGGTACTTGGCGCTGGGCGAGAACACCAGGGCGTCGAGCGGAAGGTGCGTCTTCACGAAGCGGCGGTGTTGCTGGGCCTCGAGCCGGGCGAGCTTGACGTCCTTGGGCGGAACCCGCATGTCCACCCACCAGGTGACCTCTGCCAGCTCGACATCCAAGGCACCTCCGAAGACCAGCTGCCCGACGATCTGCTGTAGCCAGGTCGAGCCACTCTTCGAGTAGTTGGCAATGACGATGTCATCGTCGCGAAAGACGAAGTCGTTCCACACCGTGGAATCGAAATGGTGGTTGTGCAGCTCGCGCGTTTTCTCCGGCCAGTCAATGGCGGACATCGTAGCCCCGTTACCCAGTTATTGTGGGTCACCCAGCATCGGCAACCAGACGGCCATCTCGCCCGACCCACGGTTCGCCCAGGCGAAATACGGGATGGCCACGAGCTCGTGACGTGACGGTCCCGCCCAGGCGGTGCGGGCGGCGCGGCCCCTGACCACCACGACGCCACCGAGCAGCTCGGGCTCGAAGGCGGCCTCGAAGTCGGGCTCCGCCTCGACCGAGAGGTCCAGCACCGCGCCGTCGTTGTCGATCGCCTCCGCGGCGTACACCAGGGGGCCCCGCTGCAGCGCGACCTTGCCGACGTTGTCCTCGACGAGGGCGTGGGCGGCCACCGTGCGCACGGGCATCGGCAGGGTCATCTCGACAACGTCGCCCGAGCGCCACACCCTGTCGATGAGCAGCAGTCCGCCATCGACGGAGACGATGGTCTCTCCCGGCCCCTCACTCGCCAAGCCCGAAGCGGGCAGCGCCACCGGATCGCCGTTGATGCGCAAAACCACGGGTTCATCGATGCCGTCCGTGAAGCGATACAGATCGGAGGGCACCGGACGGTTGCGTGCCCAGCCCGGAACCCGCAGCGCGAGCTCGAACGGCAGCTCGCCGTCGAGCTCGAATTCCATGCGGACGGCTCCATCCCACGGATAGTCGGTTTGCTGCAGCAAACGCAGGGAGCCGGACGGCAGGTCGATCTCCGCCTCGCTGCCGACGAAGAGATTGACGTAGACACGATCGCCCGCCTGGGCATACACGAAGCCCGGCAACACCGCCATCAACCGCGCCAGGTTCGCCGGACAGCAGGCGACGTCGAAGTACTCGGCACGTTGGTTGCGCCCGCTCGATTCGAGCACGTTGGTATAGAAGAACGTGTCGCCCGCCTGAGAAACGCCGGAAAGGAGCCCGTTGTAGAGGGTGCGCTCCATGACATCCAGGAACTCGACATCGCCCGAGGCCAGGAACATGCGGTGGTTCCACTGGTCGAACCCGACCGCGGCGCAGGTTTCACCGTAGGCGACGTTGGGCAGCTCGTAGTCCTCGCCGAACGACTCGAACGTCCCACGCGCGCCGATCGACCCGGTGATGTACAGCTTGTTCGAGACGATGTCGTTCCAGATGTCATCCAGTGCCGCCTCGTAACCCGGTGCCTCGGCACGCGCCGCGACGTCGGCCATCCCTGAATACAGGTAGGTCGCCCGCACGGCATGGCCCGAAGCATCGGTCTGCTCGATCACCGCCATGTGGTCCTGCTTGTACGGCAGGTCGTTGTAGATGGCGAAATCGGTATCCGCCGCGTAGAGCTCGCCGTCGTGCTCCTGTCCGCGCTGGTCCAGGAAGAAACGCGCCAGCTCGAGGTAGCGGAGCTCTCCGGTGACGTCCGCAAGCTTCACGAGCGCGAGCTCGATTTCCTCGTGCCCGGGGATGTCGTGGCGGGCGTCCGGACCGAAGTCCTCATCGATACGATCGGCGAACCGGACGGCGACATCCAGCAGCGTGCGCTTGCCGGTGGCCTGGTAGTGAGCCACCGCGGCCTCGATCAAATGCCCGGCGTTGTAGAGCTCGTGGCTCCCCGCCGATACGTACATCCAGCGTTCGTTGCCGACGCCCAGCGCAGGGTTCTCCGGGTCGATGGTGAAGGCCGGAAACAGATAGCCGTCGTCTTCCTGCGCCGCTCCGATGATCTCGATGAGCTCGTCGAGTTGCGCCTCGAGCTCCGGGTCGGGCTCATGGGCGATGGCATACGACGCTGCCTCGACAACCTTGTAGATGTCGGTGTCGTTGAACCGTCGCCCGTCGTATCGCCCCTCGATCAACCCGGCGGCCTTACGGAAATTGTCGACGCGACCGGTGATCTCGTTCTGCTCCATGATGTGGGGGATCGTCACATCGCGGTTGCGCTCGAATCGCGGCGCCCAGAACTCGTCCTGAAGCGTGACGGCGGTGAACGAAACGGCGCGGAGGCGGTCCGACCCGGCCGCCGCCGTGCCGGCCTCGGCCGGCTGCGCCGTCTGTTCGGGCGCCGAGCAGGCCGCGGCAAGGACGAGCAGCACGGCGAGAACACCCGGTTTCCGCTTCATTCCTGCCTCCCGAGTGGGACCGGCGTGGCCCTGACGACAAAAACGGCGGCAACACCGAGCGCGGTCAACAACCGTGACCGGCGGTGGTGCGCCGCCATTGTACGTCCAACCGCCCCGAGCGAATTCCGGAGAACCTCGCGCAAGGGCCCGGGCTCCGTCTACGTGATGTCGTTGAGCGTCAGGCCCTGCTTCTTGAGGTAGGGCATCAGACCCATCAGCGTGATCGTGCGCAGCGCGTGGATGGACAGCCGGACCCGCACGGTGCGTCCGAGCTCCGGGACATAGATCCGCTTGCGATGCAGATTGGGATTCTGGCGGCGCTTGGTCTTGTTGTGGGCGTGGGAAACGTTGTTTCCCGTCTTCGGCCCCTTACCGGTGAGAGCGCAACGTCTGGGCATGATGATGTCCTCCGCGCCTCCGCCGTCATCAGCGACGGCGGTAAGGCGGGTTACTTTTCTTCCTTGTAGACGACATGGCGACGCAAGACGGGATCGTACTTGCGCAGTTCCAGACGATCAGGCGAATTGCGCTTGTTCTTTTCCGTGTAGTAGCGATGCGGGCTCTCGGTGGAGCGCATCTTCACGTTTACGCGCGGACCGGTCTTGGCCATCGGAAACTCCTCTTCGAACTCACTCGACCTTCAAGATTGGAGAGACCCGCGAGCGCGGACGTCGTCGTGAGGGCGAACGTGTCCATGCGGATCAGTGCGTAATCATACCAGAAAAGCCCCGTGAGTCGACATCTGCGGGCCGATCGCGTCGACGTAGCCGGATCCGTTCCGGATCCCGCGAATGCCGGGCGCGCCGCCCCCTCAGCGCAGGTGCTCGTTGAAAAACGCGATCGTCCGCTCCCACGCCAGAGCCGCGGCGGCCTCGTCGTATCGCGGCGTGGTGTCGTTGTGGAAGCCGTGGTTGGCGCCTTCGTAAAAGAACACGGTGAAATCCTTGCCGTTGGCCTCCAGCGCCTCCTCATAGGCCGGCCACCCGGCATTGACGCGCTCGTCGAGGCCGGCATAGTGAAGCATCAGCGGTGCGTTGATCGAGGGGACGTCTTCAGCCGCCGCCTGCCCGCCATAGAACGGCACCCCGGCGCCGAGGTCGGGGATCCGCACGGCGAGCGCGTTGACGACGCCGCCCCCGTAGCAGAAGCCAACCGCTCCGACGTTCCCCGTCGATTCCGGGTGCGCCTGCAGAAACCCGACAGCGGCAACGAAGTCCTCGAGCATCTCTGCGCGATCCCGCTCACGCTGCAGCGCGCGGCCCTCATCGTCGGTGCCGGGATAGCCGCCCAGCGGTGTCAGGGCATCGGGCGCGAGCGCCAGAAAGCCTTCGAGCGCCGCCCGGCGGGCGACGTCTTCGATGTGCGGGTTGAGGCCGCGGTTCTCGTGAATGACGACGATGCCGGGAAGGGGCCCGTCGGCATCGACCGGCCGTGCCAGCAGGCCACGCATCGTTCCCGCTCCCAGGGGAGATTCGTATTCGACATATTCCGCCCGCAGCCGCGGATCATCGCCGGCGACCTGCTGCGCGGCGGCGTAGGTGGGGTTGAGCGCGTCGAGGATGCCGATCGCCGTCATCCCGCCGACGGCGTACTTCGCTGCCCGGTCGAGGAACTGACGGCGACTGATGCCGCCGTGGACGTATTTGTCGAAGAGGTCGAGGACCTCGCGGTCGAAGTCGGATGCTTTCTTGCGTTCCATGACGTGTTCCTGTGTCGGGGCGTGCGAGGATTCGCGGGCGCGAAGATTCGCTAGCAGGCGAGAATGTCGAGGCAGCCGCGCAACTCTAGATTCCAGCCGTGCAGAACGTCAACGGGCGCCGTCTCGCAACCGTCGTCCGGGAGACCGCAGCGAAGCCGCTCACCATCTTCCGTCTCGCCCGCGTGGCGCTCGGCGTCGTCGCGCAGTTTCGCAGCGTTATTCGTACACCAGCTCCTGCACCACCTCGAGCGTCATCTGTACCGCTCGGCGCACGTTCGCGATGGTGATCCGTTCGTCGTTGCCGTGGTACCTACCCTCTTCGCCCGGAGCGAGGATGGTGGGCTCGTAGCCGTACGCGACGATCCCCATGTCGCGGAAGAAGTGGCTGTCCGTGAAGCCCGTCGAAACCGAGGGAACCACCTTGCTGGAGGGAAAGTGCCGCAGGCTCACTCGCTCGATCGCCCGGTAAAGCTCCGTGTCCGTGCTCGAAACCGCCGGCGTGAAGCCCATGATCACCTCGATCTCGATCGCCGGGTCGTTGATGATCATGCTGAGCTGTTCGATGAAGGCATCCGGGTCTTGATCGGGCAGCAGCCGGCAATCGAGCTCGGCCGCGGCGTCGGGCGGGACAACGTTGATCTTGTTGCTCCCCTCGAGCATCGTCATCGAGCAGGTATTGCGCGTCAGCGCGTGCAGAAACGGGTTGTCGAGCTGTAGTTGCAGCAGGAATTCGGGATCGCGCACGGCACGCGACAGGTTGGCGAACGGCTCGCGCTTCGACTCCTCCTGGTACTCGGCGATGGCTTTGAAATACGTGTCGACAGCGGGAACGATGCGTGGCTCCTGCTCATATGCGTCGATCCTCGACAGTGCCCGCACCAACCGGGTAACCGACGAGGTGACTCGTGGCATCGAGCCATGGCCCGGCTCGTCCACGGCGGTCAACCTCAACCACCAAGGAACCTTCTGCGTGACTTCCACATCAAACGCGACCCTCGCCGCCGACGAAGGCGCGTGCGGGTCCTCGCCGGCCGGGTCCGGCAACGAGCCGGTCCCTCCCTCGTTGAGGATGAAGCCCACGCCGTCGAACAGCTCCGGGTGATTCTCCGCCAGCCAGCCGGCGCCGTAGAAGCCACCGGCCTCCTCGTCGGCCGTGCCCATGAAGATGACATCGCGAGTGAGTGGCGTTCCGGCCGCGTGCAGCGCCAGAAACACCTGCAGGTGCGTGATGCCGCTGGTCTTGGTGTCGAGCGTGCCGCGGCCGTAGACGAAACCGTCGCGAATCTCGCCGCCCAGAGGCTCGGTGGTCCAGTGCCGCTCGTCGGCCGGCACCACGTCCATGTGGTGGAGCAGCACGAGCGCCGGCTCGTCACCGCCCTCCAGTCGCGCCCAGATGTTGCCGCGGCCGGGCGCCGATTCGACGGTCTCGTACTCGATCCCCTCGGCCTCGAAGATGGCGGCGAAGAAATCGGCGCCGCGGCTTTCGTTTCCCGGCGGGTTGATCGTGTCGACGCGTACATAGGCTTGCAGACGCTCCACGGCCTCGTCCTGCAAGGCCCCGATGTCCACCGCCTGCTGCCGCGCGTGCGGGGGTGCGGAGGGCGCCGCGGGAGCGGTCGCCGCGGCGCCGGCAGTCTTACTGCCGGCCGTCGTGTCGCGGGCGACAGCGGCGCCGGTCACGGTCGGGCCTGCCATCAACATCAGGGCCACGCAGGCCAGGACGGCTCGTCGAAAACCGGTCCGGGCCGGCGGCGCCACGTCTCGAGGGGTACTGAACCTGCGACTGAAAATGTCGTTCACGGGAGCCTCTCGGGTCTTGGGTAGGCCGTAGAGTATAGAATCGCCTTCGGGGGATCGAGAGTCGGAGGCAATCGCCATGTCGCTTTTTCGCGTCTACATCGCCATCTCGATCGACGGCTATATCGCCGATTCCGACGGCGGCGTCGCCTGGCTCGATCCCTATTTCAGCGACGAGATCGACTTCGCGGGCTTCTCCTCGACAATCGGCGCCACCGTCGTGGGCCGCCGGACCTTCGATCAATTCGGCGCCTCGCAGGAATGGACGCCGCCGAGCGCGCGCACGCTCATCTTGACCCACCGGCCGATCGAGGACCTCCCCGACGGCTTGGAGTGTTACGACGGCCCCGTCGCCGACCTGGCGAGCACCCTGCGAACCGAGCTCGGTGGAACCGGCAAGGATGTCTGGCTGATGGGTGGCGGCGACTCGATCCGACCGTTCCACGAGGCCGGCCTCGTCGACCGCTGGGAGCTGTTCACGATGCCTGTTCTACTCGGTTGCGGCGTGCCGCTGTTCCCGCCCGGAACACCCACGGGCCTCGAACTCCGCCCCACGCATTCCCGAACCTACGGCAACGGCATCATCGAGGTCTGGTACGAGCCGAGGCGGGACACAGCGAGCTGACATCGCATTCAGGCGTCACACTGCGCCGCGCGTGCCCTGAGCGGGCCATAGTCGACCGACCCTAGCCGAGAATCTTCTGCGCGTATCCGCCGTCGGCGCGTTGGCCGCGGGCGAAGCGGTCGAATCCGAAGAACTCGATGTCACCGCCCGCCGCATCGCCATCAACGAGGAGGTCGGCCATCATCTGCCCGATGCGCGGCGCCAGCTTGAAGCCGTGCCCACTGCTACCGGCCGCGCAATAGAGGTTCTCGACGCCCGGGAGGGCTCCGAGAATCGGCTGCCAATCCGGCGTAACGTCGTACAGAGACGCATACCCGTTGACGAAGCCACCCTTGTCCATGGCCGGGAATCGTCGGATAAGTTGCTCGCTGTAGCGCTCGACGGCGTCGAAGTCCGCAACCCGCTGAAAATGGTCGGGATCCTCGATGCCCGCCTCCGCTTCGTCGGTCTCCACCGAACCGACGAGCATCAGATCCTCTCCCTCCGGCCGGGTGTACACACCCAATGCCGCGTCGATGAAGATCTGGTCGTGGCGGATTGTCTCGGCTCTGTTGAACAGGCAAACCTGCACACGGCAAGGAGTAATCGGTAATTGGACGCCCAACGCACCGGCGAGCTGCGGCGCCCAGGGTCCGGTCGCCAGCACCACGCTCTCCGCCCGCAGCCGCTCGGCATCGGTCACCACTCCACAGACGCGATCGCCCTCGACTTCGATCGAGCGCACGCACGTCCCGGGCAGGATCTCGGCGCCGAGCTCTTCCGCGCGACGGGCGAGCGCCGTCGTGGTGCTGTAGGGATCCGCGTACCCGGACTCCGCCTCGTAGGCGGCGCCGACGATGCCTTCGGTAGACACCTCCGGCTCGAGTTCGCGAAGCTCGTCTACGGAGATAACGCGGGTATTCACGCCGAGCGATTGCTGCATGGCGACGTTCGCGGAAAGCGTTCCGATCTGATCGGGGCCCGCGGCCAGGAGATATCCCGTGCGGCGAAAATCGCAGGTCCCGCCCACGGTCTCTTCGAAGTTCTGGAAGAAACGCAGCGACTCGAGCGCCATGCGCACGGTCACGGGGTGCGAGTAGTGCTGGCGAATGATTCCGCAGGAACGCCCGGTGGGACCTGCCGCGATCGAACCCTTCTCGACCAGCGTTACGCCGACGCCACGCGTGGCGAGATGAAACGCAACCGAAGCGCCGATCACACCTCCACCGACGACCACCACATCGGTTGTCTTCGTCACCGGCGATTCCTCGCGTCGCGGTGCACGCGCGCGACCATGTGCATGTAGCCACCCACTCCCGCGTACCGATCAGCCGCCGCGGCGTCGATGTTTTGGAGCGCCGGCTCCTCGCGCCCCATGGCCTCGTAGTACAAGCCCAGGTAAAGGTAAGCATAGAACTGCGCCGAGGGTCGTTGGCCGGCAGCCGAAATCACGTCTTCAGGCTCGAGATCGCCGCGGAACATCGCGTAAATCTCGCTCATCGGGGCGCGAGAATCGGGCCCCACCGGGAGCAGCACCTCGCGCGCCCGCTCCGGTGATTCGGCCCGGGCTACGCAGAGAAAATGCCAGGCGGCGTTCTCGACGTCGTTCGGGTTCACCGTGCGGTGCGACTCGAATTGCGCCCGGCAGTCGTCGTAGCGCCCGACGTAGTAGAGCGCGATGCCCCGCTGCCAGAGCTGCGGAGCGTACTCCGGGAGCATCTCGGCGAAACGGTCGAATGCCGCGGCGGATTCCTGCAGCCGGCCGGCGCCGAAGTCGGCCACGGCGCCCTCGAAGATCGCCTGCGCATCCTGGCTCGGCAGGGCGCTCACGGCGGACGGAGTCGCGTTCGCGCCCGCTCCTGCGGTGCCCGCACTCGTGGCGGCAGCCGCGGCCACGAATATCGCTGCCGGGATCGTGGTCGCGAGCGAATTGCGTAGTGAATTGCGTGCGGTGGTCGACAACCTAGTGTGCTAGCGCCTCAGCTTTTCGGCACGTCAGTCGATTCGTTCGTAGGTCGCGTGCGTCACACGCGTGATCTTGCCGTCGGCGTCCATGCGCACGTATTCGTTGCTGATCGTGTTGCCGTCGTCCGACAGTGTGTTGATGATCACCTGCGAGACGCGGCCGTTGCGCCTGTTGATGATCCGCGTGGTGCGCTCGTCGACGATCTCGACGGCGGTTTCCGCGTTCTCCTGCCCCTCCACGGGCCGGAACGCTCCGTCGAACATGGTCACGTATCCCCACTCCGACGATCGCCCGTCGCGGTTGGTCGACGCTACCGTGATCTTCATGCCGCCATCACCGTACGGCTCGTACGTCATGACGTTGCTGGAGGGAGGCGGGGCGTCCGACTTGAGCTTCCACACGCCGAATCGGGGATTCGTGTCCTGCGCGGATACTTCGGCGACAACCCCGACCAGCAGCACGGTGGCGAGGGCAAGGCTCATGAACAGGTCCCGTTGGCGCATGGGCAAAACTCCTTTGTGGCCGTGGCGGAGGGGAAACGCCGATCTTTCGTGTCGGGGTGCGGCGCTACAGGGTACTGGATTTCCTCGAGCGAAGCCCCGGAACCGGCGTCGACGGTACGTATTATCCGTAACGGGCGAAAAAGGGGCGGATTCGCCCCTACCGCGGGTGGCATCATCGAATCAGCTTGGGGAACAGATCAGACGCCGAACAACCACAAGCAACGGGGACCAAAGATGAGAATGGGCACAGAGTCGCACCAGCAGCCGGAGACACGATTCGGGCTGCGAGAAGGACACAAGTTTCCGGTGCGCATGTCCGTGCGCCAATCACCTTCCAGCCCGTCGACGATGGTTCACGGCGTATCGAAGGACCTGACGCAAACGGGCATGCGCGTGCGCGTATCCGGCAAGGTCGTCATCGGCGCGCGCTGCCGCGTGCAGTTCGTCCACTGTGCCGGCCGGGTGATCCCCGAGAATGTCGGCGCCACCGTGCGCAACGCCAAGCGGGTGAACGATCGCGAGTTCGAGGTCGGCGTCCAGTTCGACGGGCCCATCCACATCAAACAGCCCGGCAAGATCTGATTCTCTTTTGTTCTCCGCGGACCGCGGCCCTTCCCATATCCTCTAGGTTGTTGGGGCGGAACACCGGACCCGGAGGAAGCATGACGCGACTACGGCTCGTTCGCGCTATCACGTTCGCCGCCGCTCTCATCCTCGTTCCTGCCGTCGCGCTGGCGCAGTCCGACCTCGGATTGCGCCACGTCGGCTTGCGGGGTGGGCTGACCGTTGATCCCGATCAGGGACACATCGGAATGCACTTCGACGCCGGGAGGTTTGCACCCCAGGTGCGGTTTCAGCCCAGCGTCGAAGTGGGATTCGGCAGCAATCGCGTCGTCGGCATGTTCAATATCGACGCTTTCTACACATTCGAGCCCGGAGGATGGGCGCCCTACCTGGGCGGCGGCCTGGGAATCGGCGTCATCAGCCGGGACCGAGGCCGCGAGGATGGAGACAGCGACGTCAACGTCGAGGCCGGCGTGAACCTCGTGGGCGGATTCGAGTGGGGTGATACGTACAAGTATCTCCTCGAAGCCCGCCTCGGAATCGGCGACATCCCTGATTTCAAGCTGACGATCGGCGTGAATTTCTGATCTACCGGCCGGCCGGCTCGCGACCCTTGTCGAGAAACGACACGCCCTCGCTCAGCCACACCGGAGCGTCGGCGCCCTTGAGGTAGTGGTCGAAGTACTGCTTCATGCGGATCTGGAAGTCCTTCTGATTCTCCTCCTTGGCGAGGTGGTGCGGTTCGTCGGGATACGACAGCAGGACCACCTCTTTGCCCAGCCGCTTGGCCGTGATGTAGAACTCCAGGCCCTGGTTCCAGTCGACGGCGCCGTCTTCCGTGCCGTGCAGGATCAGGAACGGTGTCGTGATGCCCTTGGCGTTGTGCACCGGCGACTCGCGCACGTAAGCCTCGAGATCGTCCCACGGGCTTGCCGCCATGCGGCCCTGGCCGAACTGGATCAGCGGAGCATTGGGGCCTCCGCTGCTCTTGTAGAGGATGTTGTGCATCGACACCAGGTTGGTCAGCGGCGCTCCGGTGACCACGGCGGCGAACATGTCCGTCTGGGTGACGATGAAGCTGCTCTCGTAGCCGCCCCAACTATGGCCCTGCAGACCGACACGGTCGGCGTCGGCGTAGCCGAGGTCGATGACCTCCTGTACGGCCGCGGTGACATCGTCGAGCGCCGAGGTGCCCGGCCTGCCGTCGTCGTAGATGATGTCGGGCATGAGGACGAGATAGCCGTTCGAGGCATAGGCCGACATGTGCGGACGATCGTCGTAGACCGGCTGCGAGTACTCGTGATGCCGCTGCGACATCTTCTCGTAGAAATACACCACCATCGGGTAACGACGACCCTCTTCGTAGCCCGCCGGTAGCGTCAGCGTCGCCTGCAGCTCGTGCCCACGGCTGTCCTCGTAGTCGATCAGCACCCTGCCCGGCGTCCAGGCGTATTCGGCCTGCTGCGGGTTGGCGTCCGTGACCCTACGCGAATCACCGGTGGCGCCGTCGACGACCCAGTAGTCGGGGAACTCGACGATCGTCTGCCGGGTCAGGAGGTAGCGGTCGGCGTCCTTCGCCTTGCGCAATCCGCCGACCATCTCGTCTTCCCAGAGGAAATCCTCGAAACGAGGCTCGGCGCCGGTCGGGTCGTAGCGCCAGTACCCCGACCTCTTGGTGCGCTCGCCGTAGGCCGAGAGGAAGAGCTCTTCGTCCATGTCGATCTCCGTCGGGCCGCGCCCGCCGCCTCCGAAGCCACCGGGGCCTCGGCCGCCCCCACCGGCCGCGTCCAGGTCGACATGGCGGAAACGGATCTTCTCACGCCCGCCGACGCCACCGGTCAACATGTAGGCGTCGCCGGCTCGCAGCGGCACCGCCCACATGTCGAACTCGTGATTGAGAACGACCGCGTTGCCGTCGGCGGTCCATCCGGCGAGGCCGTACGTCGATTTCTCGGTCGGGCGGTCGAACTGTTGATTGACGAAGTCCACGCCCGCCGCCTCGGACAGGTTCGAGACCGTGCCGTCCGCCAGGTGGCGGGCCTTTACGTGACCGTCTTCCTGATACAGAAACCAACGGCTGTCGGGCGAGGTGCCGAGCGAGTAGCGAATATCGTCGGCGATCTGCGTCCTCTCGCCGGTCCGGGTGTCGATGAGGTAATAGTCCGAGAGCCCGCCCGGAATCCCCATGTCGGCGCGGAACTCCGAGTCGTCGCGCCCGATCGCGAAGAGGCCGTCCTCGGTCGGCGTCACCGTCCGCATGCTCTCGTCGGCGATGCGCATGAAGCGGGCCGGCTCCAGCATCAGCACGGAGCGATAGGTGAAGTTGCGATCGGCGTTGGCACGCACGATCTGAACCGACTGGACCCTCTCGTCTTTCCAGTGCCAGACATCGACGTTGGGCTGCGGGCCGTCACCCTCCTCGACCTCGGCCCGCTGCTCCTTGATGCCGACAAAGACGCGCGTTCCGTCTTCGCTCCAATCGATGGCGGCGAACTCCGAGAGCACGAAGCCTTCGGGAAAGTCGCCGGCTGTGCCGGGTTCGTATTCGATCTTTCGGGGGCGCGGGCCGACGACGTCGAGAAACGCCAGGAGCATGTTGTCACGCTGTTCCTGCCCCTCGCCGGTGTCTCCGCGCAGAACCGCGACCGATGTGCCGTCCTCGTGCCAGGAGAGCTGCGCGTATCGGTTCGCCGAGGTGTCGAGCGGCATGATTCGGCTGTCGGCGAGATCGAGCACGTACAGACCGTTGCCGCTCATATTGGCGGCATCGACGACGTAGGCGAGCAGCGTCGCGTCTTCATTGAAGGAAAACTGCGAGACGTTTCCGACGTTCAGCGCCATGCCGGTTTCGAGGTCATGCAACAGGAAGTCGGCGCCCTGGTGCTCGGCCTGGCGATCGGCGCGATTCTTGTGCACCGCCACGAATGCCGCGTCATCGGAAAACTCGAAGGCACGGGCGTCCGCGATCTCGAGCTCGTCACCGGTTGCCAGCTCGATGAGCTTCAGTGTGCGGCTGGGCGGAGCTTGCGCGCCGTCTCCGCCGGCCTGGCCGCCTCCGCTGCCACCGCGGCCGCCACCACCACGCCCGCCACGACCACCCTGCCTGCCGCCACCACTGCCCGGGCTGGCGCCACCACTGCCCTCATCCTCCGGCGGCACGGTGATGAATCCCACCCACGCGGAATCGGCGGAGAACTGCGGGCCCGAACCGTTGGTCGCTTCGAAGAGTCCGTCACCATCCAGCTCGCGAACGTAGAGCGTGCCGTCGCCCTCATTCGGTGCATACGCATAGCTCATCCAGGCGCCGTCCGGGGACAGCGCAACCGCGTTGACGCGACTCCAGCGCGGGTAGTCCTCGAGTGTGAGCGGCTTGTTCTCGGACGCCGACTCCTGTGGAGCGGCGACGAGGGCTCCCGGGGCCGCCACGGCGATGATCGTGAACAAGAGAGCCGCGATGACCGCAACCGACCGTGTCTTCTTGATCTTCATGGAGACATCCCGCTGTTGTGAGAGCCGACACCGGGCGTGAACCGTCGGCGCCTGCCTCAGAAGCACGGCCTGATTGTCGCGGACATGGGCGCTCCCGCCAACCGGGCCGCCGCCGGAAGCCGATTGGGCTAAGATCGTCGGCGTCGGGGGATCGATCTTTTTCAGTGGAGACGCCATGAACGCTTCCCGTGGTCTCGACCCCAGCGCCTATCGACCGCTCGAGGAAGGCGAGGAATACCCTCCCTACGTCGCCGCGAGCGACAGTCCGATCGAAGCGACGATCCGCACGGTCATCGCCGGCATCTTCTTCGGCATCCTGTTCGGGGCGGCGAACGCCTATCTCGGCCTCAAGTCCGGCCTGACGATCTCGACATCGATCCCGGTGGCCGTCCTCACCGTGGCCTTCTTCAAGGCGCTCAGAGCTGCCGGGGCCAGATCGAGCATCCTCGAGGCCAACATGTCGCAGACCATCGGCTCGGCTTCGAGCTCGGTGGCCAGCGGTGTGATCTTCACGTTGCCGGCGCTCTTTCTGTGGGGAATGAGCCCGTCGCTGCTGCAGATGACCGCGCTGGCGATGTGCGGCGGCCTCCTCGGCGTCCTGTTCATGATTCCGTTGCGGCGGCTGCTGATCGCTCGAGAGCACGGCAAGCTGCCTTATCCCGAGGGAACCGCGTGCGCCGAGGTGCTGGTGGCGTCCGAAGCGGGCGGTGCCCGGGCGAGACCCGTGTTCGCGGGCCTGGCTGTCGGCGCGCTGCTGAAGGCGCTCACCGACATGGCCAAGGTCGTGCCCGGCGACGTCCACTTCAGCGTTCCCTTCCTGCGCAAAGCGCAGATCGGCAGCGAGGTCTCGGTGGCGCTGTTCGGCGTCGGCTACATCCTCGGACCCTGGGTGTCGTTCGTGATGGTGGCCGGCTCGGCGCTATCGTGGCTGGTGATCATCCCCATCATCGCCTACTGGGGCGAAGGCCGGACGGTGCCGCTGTATCCGGAGACCGTGCTGACCATCACCGAGATGGCGCCGGCGGAGATCTGGACCCGCTACGTGCGCTACATCGGCGCCGGCGCCGTGGCCACCGGCGGGCTGATCACACTGATCAAGAGCCTGCCGGTGATGCTGGCCAGCTTTCGCATCGGCACGCAGGAGCTGCGCGGCCGCATGGAGGGTCGCGGGGCGGTCATCGACGGGCCGGCGCCGACCGGCGGCGTTGCCGGTGCACCTCCCGCCGCGGCGGGCAAGTCGGTGCGTGCGCAGCAAACGCCGCGGACCGCGACAGACCTGCCGCTCAAGGTCGTAGGATGGGGGGCCGCCGCCGTGTTCGTCGTCTTGGCCGGGGTCCCGTTTATTTTCGGAACCTTGCCCGGACTCCTCGCCCGCGTCGTCGCCGCCTTGCTGGTCGTTCTGTTCGCGTTCTTTTTCGTCACCGTCTCGTCGCGCATCGTCGGCCTGGTGGGTGTGACCTCGAACCCGACCAGCGGCATGACCATCGCGTCGCTCCTGGGGACATCCGGCGTATTCCTGTTCATGGGCTGGACGGACGACCTCGGCAAGGCCGGAGCCCTGACGGTGGGTTGCGTGGTGGCGATCGCGGCATCGATCGCGGGTGATACGTCGCAGGACCTCAAGACCGGGTTTCTCCTCGGGGCCACGCCCTACCGGCAACAGGTCGGCGAGATGGTCGGCGTCATCACTTCGGCGATGTTCGTTTGCCTGACGCTGATCGTCCTCAACAGCAGTTACGGCTTCGGCACCACCGAGCTTCCGGCGCCACAGGCCACGCTGATGAAACTGGTCATCGAAGGGGTTCTCGACCAGTCGCTTCCGTGGGGATTCGTCGCCATCGGCGTGGTGCTGGCACTGTTGGCGGAGGCTGTGAAGATGCCCAGCTTGCCGTTTGCCGTGGGCATCTACCTTCCGGTGGGGACGATGGTGCCGGTCTTTCTCGGCGGCGTGCTCCGCTGGTGGCTGAGCCGTACCGCCGCCTCGGAAACCGAGCGGTCACAGCGTCGTGAGCGCGGCGTGCTGCTGGGCTCCGGACTGGTGGGCGGCGCCGGACTCTTCGGCGTCGCCCTTGCCGCCGTCGCCTTTTGGCAAGGCTCGGCCCCGCAGGGCTTCGGCACCGGATGGGCGGGCGTCCTGGAGCCACTGGTCGGCCTGGCGGCAATCATCCTGCTCATTACCTGGTTCGCGATGAGTGTGCGCGGCGCATCCCGCGAGAAATGACGGACTACGGTTTGCCCCTGATGGAGACCTTCCATGGCCACTGAAGAGCCCGCCTTCGACGTCGCCCTTCTCAGCCGAACCGCCGCCGCGCGCCCCGGTCCCGATCGGCGAGCCTTCTTGCGAAACTGCGCTCTCGGCGCCGGTTCGCTCTGGCTTCCCTCGCTTGTCCGCGCCGACCCTTGCGGGTGGGGGCCCGATCGCATGGGGCCACGTGGCAGCGAGACCGAAGAGGCGGTACGAGCCGGGCGGCGCGCCGCTGCAACACCGGTGCGCATCCGTGGTGTCGTGCGCAGTGGCGGGCGCGGCCTCCCGAGCGTCGGCGTCTCGGACGGTCTCGCCGTCACCGAGACCGCGCAGGACGGCAGCTTCGAGCTGATCACGTCGAGCGACAGGGAGTTCGTCTTCGCCTCGATCCCCGCCGGGTACAGCATTCCTCAGAACCAGACCGGCACGGCGCGCTTCTACGAGCGCATCGCGCCGGGTACAAGCGGCGAGATGGAGGCGAGCTTCGATCTGCAGCCCCTGGCCGTTGCCGACGACAACCACGCCCTGCTGTTGCTGCCGGATCCCCAGACCGAAGATGCCTACGAGATGCGTCTGCTGCACGAGGAGACGGTTCCCGATGTGCAGCAAAGCGTGCTCTCTCTCGGCGACATGGAAGTGTTCGGCATTGCGGACGGCGACATCATGTTCGACAACCTGGAGCTGTATCCGGAGTACGAGCGGGCGGTCAAGCGAATGGGCGTGCCCTTCTTCCAGGTGGTGGGCAACCATGACCTCGATCTCGAAACTCGCACCGACGAGGCCTCGACGAGCACCTTTTCGAGGCACTTCGGGCCGCGCTACTACTCCTTCGACCGCGGCGCGGTGCACTACGTCGTGCTCGACGACGTTTTCTGGCACGGTCGGGGCTATATCGGCTACATCGGCGCGGACGCACTGGCCTGGCTCGAGAACGACCTGGCGCGCGTCGAAGCAGGTCGCCCGGTGGTCGTGGCGCAACACATCCCCGCCCTCGGTAGCCTGCACACGCGCACCGGCGAGCGAAATCCGACGGAGAGCGGCGCGGTGACCAACCGCGATGCGCTCTACCGGCTGCTCGAACCCTATGAGGCCCACATTCTCACGGGCCACACCCACGAGAACGAGCATGTCTTCGAACAAGGCACGCACGAGCACGTCAGCGGCGCGGTATGCGGCGGCTGGTGGAGCGGTCCGATTTGCTGGGACGGCACGCCGTCCGGCTACTCGGTCTACGAGGCGCGCGGCGAGCAGATCACCTGGCGTTACAAATCGACCGGCAAGCCTGCCGACCATCAGCTACGGGTGTACCCACGCGGCGCCGATCCATCGGCTCCGACCGAGATCGTCGCCAACGTGTGGGACTGGGATCCGCAGTGGACGGTCGTCTGGTACGAGAACGGCGAGCGGCGCGGCGAGATGGCACGCCGCGTGGGCCTCGATCCTCTGAGTGTGGAGCTTCACACGGGCGAAGATCTGCCTCCCCGCCGGGGTTGGGTCGACCCGCGCCCGACCAACCACTTGTTCTACGCCCCCGCTTCACGAGATGCGCGGGAGATCCGCGTCGAGGCCACCGATCGTTTCGGTCGCTCTTACAGCGAGGTAATGGCGGCAGGCGGCTCCGCCAACGGCAACGCCGGATAGCCGGGAATCAAGCGCGCGACGACGGCGGATACCCGACGTTCAGAGAATCCCGCTCAGCGCCGAGTCGAGCGCCTGCACCGTCCGATCGAGGTTGTGCAGCTTGTCGAGGCCAAACAGACCGAGCCGGAACGTCCGGAATTCCTCGGGCTCGTCGCAGCGCAACGGAACGCCGGCCGCTATCTGCAAACCGGCGCCGGCGAACTTCTTGCCGTTCTGGATCTCGGGATCGGACGTGTAGCTGACCACCACGCCGGGGGCCTGAAATCCCTCGGCCGCTACGCTCTTGAACCCCTTGCTCGCCAGCAAGGCGCGCACGGCGTCGCCGAGCTCTTGCTGCTCGTCGCGCACCTTGTCGAGTCCGTAGGCGACGGTTTCCCTCATCATCTCGCGAAAGCGCGTCAGCGAATCCGTCGGCATCGTGGCGTGGTAGGCGTGCCCACCGTTCTCGTAGGCCGCCATGATCTCGAGCCATTTGCGTAAGTCGCCGGCGAAGCTCGTGCTGGTGGACGACTCGATCCGCTCCCTCGCCAGCGCGCTCAACATCACCAGCCCCGCGCACGGCTGGCCGCTCCAGCCTTTTTGCGGGGCGCTGATGAGCACGTCGACACCCATCTCCTTCATGTCCACCCAGATGGTCCCTGATGCGACGCAATCGAGCACGAACATGCCGCCTGCCGCGTGCACCGCCTCGCCGACGGCACGTAGGTAGTCGTCCGGCAGGATCATGCCGGAGGAGGTCTCGACATGGGGCGCGAACACCAGATCCGGCTTCTCCTCTTGGATCTTCGCGACGACGTCTTCGATCGGCGCCGGAGCAAAGGCCGGCTGACCGCTGTCGTCGACACGGCGCGCTTGCATCACGATGGCGGCCGAGGGGATGCCGCCCATCTCGAAGATCTGCGTCCACCGAAAGCTGAACCATCCGTTGCGAATGACCAGGCACTTCTTGTCGTGGGCGAACTGCCGCGCCACCGATTCCATCGCGAAGGTCCCGCCGCCCGGAACGACGACCACCGACTCCGCGTTGTAGACCCTCTTGAGGGTGGACGAAATGTCGTTCATTACCCCCTGGAACGACTGCGACATGTGGTTGAGCGAACGGTCGGTGAAGACGACCGAGTACTCCAGAAGTCCATCGGGATCGATATCGGGAAGTAGGCCTGCCATGTCCGTATCCTTGCTCGGTGAGTGAACGGGCTCACTCTAGCAGGCCGACGAATCCCGGTCGCGCCGCGCAACAGCGTGTAGCCCTCGTTACCAGGTAAGGACGAACATGAATCCTTTGCGGTCCTTCGAGATCAACGGAACCGGCTTCCAAGTAAGCGCCGGCCCGGTCAGCACGACCGCCTCGTAGAAGACGGTGCCTTCGCGCACACGCGCGGCGTCGGCACCGAGGCCGATTCCGGCGCCGATGGCGGTCGTGATGCCGACCGTTATCAGGCAAGCCTCGGCGTATTCGCTGCCGCAACCGCCCGCTGCGAGCATCGGGACCCCCATCGTACCTGCCCCGATCGCCGCGCCGATCAGGGCCCCGTTGGCGAGCGAATCGATGCCGGCGATGCGACTGACCCGCCGCTCGGGAATCTCCAGCGTTGCCCAATCCGGATCCGAGAACGGAAGCACGGGGTCAGAATAGTCGTCGCGAAACTTGAGGTTGAGGTCCGTGGACAGACCTTCGAACTCCTTGTTCAGCTCGACATAGATGGCTTCATCGGTAATACGAACGAACTTCAACTTGAACTGCTGGTAGCCGCCAGTCTGGTGCAGCTTGAAGGTGATCAGCAGCTTCCTGCCGGGCTCGAGATCACCGCGCTCGGCGAGAGCGGCAAACGTTCCGGTCGGCAGCCCTGACCGCGAACCCCCTTGGGCAGCGGCCGCCGCCGGCAACAAACCTGCGGCGATCAACGCCATCACGACCACGTATGCGATGTGCTTGCGCATCTGCTTCCTCCCTCCGTTGCGACGTTTCGTCGGGGCAAATCACCGCTCCCCATGAAACGAGTCGCCGTTCCCCATACAGCGCGTCACCGTTCTCTTAGGAGGAGCCGCCGGAGCGTTACGCGGGAATCGCCGGCCACCGCCCGGGAATCGCCGGCCACCGCCCGCGAATCGCCTCCGGCTTCGGCGAAGTCACCATGTCTGTTGCCGTGAGGGGCCCGGCGGTTAGACTGCGCGTCCCGAGGTTCTCGATCACAGGGGCTCGAAGTCACCACGAGCGCCCGGCACATGAGGGTTGGCATGGACGATCCGGTAACGACGTGGTTCAGGGCACCGCGGTTCAGGGCAACGTGGTTCAGGCTGCCGTGGATCCGCGGCGCCACTCTGCTTGCTTTGCTCGGCTCGATGGCGGCGTTGCCGGCCGGCGCCCTGCCTCAAGACGAAACCACGGCGCCCATCGTCGTGAGGGCGGCGCGGTTGTTGGATGTGCAGACCGGCGACCTCATGACCCCCGGCGTGATCGTTGTCGAGGGCGAACGCATCCGGTCCGTGGGAGGCGACGGAGTCCCCGCCGACGCTCAGATCGTCGACCTGGGCGACGTGACCCTGCTGCCGGGCCTGATGGACATGCACACCCATCTGAACTACGACCTGAACGAGGGGTGGGAGAACCGCCCCGTTTTGGAGTCGCCGGAGCTCAATGCGCTGCGCGGGGTGCCCTACGCGCGCGCGACGCTGCGCGCCGGCTTCACCACCGTTCGCGACCTGGGCGCGTCGCTCGGCTTCGCCGACGTAGCTCTGTCCCGAGCGATCAACGCGGGTTGGATCGAGGGGCCGCGCATGATCACCTCGGGACACGCGATCAGCATCACGGGCGGCCACTGCGAGATCACCGGATTCGCACCGGGCATCCTGGAAGGCGGCCCCGAAGAGGGTGTCGCCGACGGCGTCGCCGAGGTGATGAAGGCGGTGCGCTACCAGATCAAGCACGGTGCTGGGGTGATCAAGGTGTGCGCGACCGCGGGCGTTCTCTCCTTCGAGGGCCCGGCGGGAGCGCCGCAGTATTCCATCGAGGAGCTACAGGCCATCGTCGAGGAGGCCGAGCGGCACGGGATCAAGGTCGCCGCTCACGCCCACGGCACCGAGGGCATCAAGAACGCCATCCTCGCCGGAATTCACTCCATCGACCACGGATCGATCCTCGACGACGAGGCCATCGAGCTCATGATCGAGCACGACACCTACCTGGTGCCGACGGTCTTCCAGTGGTACCTGGACTACGACCTTCCGCCCGAGCTGGCCGCGAAAAACGCCTACGTGAAGAGCTTCGTCGACGAAAGCGTCCGCAGCGCCATCGCCGCCGGGGTGAAGATCGCCTTCGGCACCGACGCGGGGGTCTTCGAGCACGGCTGGAACGCGCGAGAGTTCGCCGCCTACGTCGAGCGCGGGATGTCGCCGCTCGACGCCATCCGCACGGCCACCATCAACGCCGCCGACTTGCTGGGCGTCGATGATCGCGGCGTGCTGGCCCCCGGCCTTCTCGCCGACATCATCGCCGTGCCGGGCAATCCGCTCGATGACGTCACGCTACTCGAAGACGTTCGATTCGTGATGAAGGGCGGGGAGATCTTCCACGACACCGTGCACGAGGTGGATCGATGAGGCCGAAGCTTCGAACGCCCCTCTCCCTGTTCGCCGCTGCCCTTTGCCTCGTGGCGTCGGCTTCCGAATCGGCCGCGCAACAGCAGGTTCGCGCACGTGATCTCGGCATTCGGTTCGCCGGCCA
>CAYSHI010000124.1:0-4607 GCA_964430745.1 uncultured Acidobacteriota bacterium
ACGATCGATCGGCAGCATGAACAGGAGCACGAAGATGCTCGCGACGGTGAGCAGGAGCATCGCCAGCTGACGGGAGTACTTCTGGTCCTTGCGGAGCAGCCGGTTTCTACCGAGAAGCACCCAGTTGAGTGCCAGGAGCAGGACCGCCAGCGAGGCTGCCGTTGCCAGAAGAGGCAATAGCGAACGTAGGGTGGTCATGGGTTCAACTCTCCGACTCCCTCGTCTTCCTTGTCTTCGCTGTGGCGGAAGTCGGTTTTCACATGCAGATCGCGCTGTGGGAAAGGGATCGTGATCCCTGCCTTGGCCAGCTCGTCGCAGATCGTGACGCGCAGGTCGCTGGCCACCTGAACCCAGTTCTCCATCGTTGTCCAGCATCGAACGCGGAAGTCGAGAGAGCTGTTGCCGAAGTCGATCATGTGTGCCCTCGGCTCCGGCTCCTCCAGTGTCAGCGGGTGCTCGCCGGCTACCCGAAGCAGCAGCTCCAACACCGTCCGGGGATCGCTGCCGTAGGCAACGCCGATGAGCACCTCGGCACGCCGGATCTCGTCGGAGCGTGTCCAGTTGACGACCTCCTTGGAAATCAGGTCGCCGTTGGGCACGACGATCTCGGCACCGTCGAAGCTCCGAATGATGCTTGCCCGGATGCCGATCCGCTCGATCTTCCCCCAGTGGTCAACCGTCTGCACGACGTCGCCGACCTTGATGGGCCGCTCGAAGATCAGGATGAGCCCCGACACGAAGTTGTTGACGATGTTCTGCAGGCCGAAGCCAATCCCGACGCTCAGCGCACCGATCACGACCGTCAACTGCGTGCCGCTCAGGCCCATTGCCGAAGCCGCCGACACGACTCCGATGCCGTAGACGGCGTAGTTGGCCAAGGTCAGCACCGATTGTGCGGCCCCGCTGCGCACTTCGAAGCGCGGCAAGACCTCTTCGCGCAGCAGGAATCTGACGAGCCCTGCGATAAGCCACGTTGCCGCGAGGATCACGACGGAGCCGAGGAGGCCACCCGTGGAGAGGGTCAGGCCACCGATGGAAAATCCGGTCGCGGCGATTTCGGCGGCGTACGTTTGAACGCCCTCCCAGACTTGGAACCGCATCAGGGAACCGCGAGCCCAGGCAAATAAGGCAATCACCGCTGTCGTGCGAACCAAGACGTTGCTGACGACCGCTTGCTGGCGTCGCAGGCCGGGGAGGATGCGGCCCAGGGGGCCGTCGAAGACCAGCGGCAGCAAGGTCGAGAACGCAGCAACGACGATCGCCCAGGCAAAGGCTGCGAACATACTGTCGAGGGCCGCCCGGGTCATGAGGCTCGAGAGCCCGACCCAGCCGACGATGTTGGCGCCCACGGCGACGCCGAAATAGACCGCGCCCACCGCCGCGACCGCATCCGCCGCCCGGTGGAAACCGTCGCGGCCGACTGCCGACCGGCGACCGCGCATCGCCATCCAAACCGTACCGACGAACGCCAAGGTGCTCATCGACAGGAAGAGCGACCGCGTCGCTAGTGAGCCGTCGGGACCCAGCGCCCCGAGGTGCACCAGGAGGGTGAGCGTTGCGACACCGTAGAGTGCTCGTCGTGCTTCTTGCCCCAGGACCACCGAACCGATGCGCATCATCGGCACCACCGCCAGAACGAACAAGACGTCGGTGACGGCCGACACCGCGAACGGCAGCGTCACCGTGGCGACCACCACAGCAATCGACAGGGCCAGGGAGTACGGTCTCGTGAGCAAACGACGAGCCGGCCCCAAGGTTGGGGCATCTTCCGGCCACGCCAGGCTCCTCCGGCGCAACTCGCGCATGCCGGCTGCCAGGAGAACGAAAACCACCAGCAACGACACGAACCGGGCACGGCGGAGGCCGGCGTAGGTGAACAGGGCCTCCAGCCAGCGTCGACCGGCTTGCCTCACCTCGTCGGCCGACGCCGGCGCATCGACGGTGTCGAGCGCGCGCCAGAGGGGTGCCGCCTTGCGGGCGAACAATCGGTCGCGCATCAACTCCGCCAGCTCGTCGAGGCGCTCCATCGCGTCGTCAACTTCTTCTTGGTGGCCGGCAATGCGGTCGGCGATTGCCCCGACCGCGTTCCGCCGCTGAACGACGCGTGCTTCGACCTCGCCGACCCGCGTCACGGTGCTGTCGATGCGGCGCAGCAGCTCCGGGGCCATCTCCTCGGCGTCGGCGCTCGTTCTCGTGGCCTGCCACCGCCTCCGCTCATCGCGGAGACGCTCTCGTTCCGCCTGCAGAGCGTCGAAGCGATAGGTCACGAACGCCGCCCAGGCTTCGAGCTCGTCGCGCAGCTCGAGCCAGGGAAGTCGCTGGTCGTCGAGATGTCGTGCTGACATCCGGTTCGGGTCGATCCGGTCGAGCTGGCCGAACAACGTCACGATCACGGCTTCCCGCTCGAGCAGGGCGGCCTCGATGCGCGTGATGTTCGGGTCGGGCCGCAGCATCGCTTCGATGCGGCGCAAATCCGCGGTAATGACGTCGGCGCTCGACGGAATCTGACCTTCGGGGATGGGCTGAGGAACACCGACCTCTTCCTGCGCGGGCGCCGCGGCTTCGTCCTGCCGAGGAAGAGGCTCAGAAGAAGCCGCCGCGGGCGTCAAGAGAAGAAGCGCAACGGCGACACGCCCGGCGATGATTCGGAAACTCATTGAGCCCGTCCTCGTTCGATCTCCCGCAGCCTCCGAAAGGCCAGGTAGTACTTGTAGATGTTGCCGACGTATCGGACCGGCTCCCGCCCGACGTTGCTGGCGACGATGCGCTCGACGTTGCGGAACCACAGGTCGGGATCGAGGCCATACTCGGGAGCCCGTCTGCGCAACCGCGCGACACGGGTGGGCCCGGCATTGTAGGCGGCGAAGGCGATAAGATGGCGATTGACCTCGTCGATCGCGGGATCGTTAAAGAACCGGTCGACGAGGTGACGCATGTACATGATCCCTGCACGGATGTTGTCGTCGGGCGACTCCACGTTGTCCATGAAGATCGGCGGCCCCGCGGCCGTCGCCGGCATCACCTGCATGATCCCGATCGCACCAACGTGGCTGCGAGCGTCAGGTTCCAGCCTCGATTCCTGATAACCCAGAGAGATCATCATCAGGTAATCGAAGTCGTATTCAGCGGAGTACTTTCGGAACAGATCAACGACGGCATCGAACTTGCGACGCTCCGCGGTCGAGGTGGCGTCGCGCAGCCACCAGGATTGGCTGTAATAACGGTTGATCAGCACGTTACCAAACAGCGTGCCGCGTCCATGGCTGAGACGGAATTCGCTCAGCAGCGCGTGCAGTAACGGCGAGTCCTTGCGGATGGCCGGTGCGATTTGGCCGCCTTCGCGCACGGCCACGTCGCTGACGACGATTCCGTCGAAAACCTTCGACCAAATCCAATCGAGCATGTGACTGTCGGCGACCGTCGCCGGGTAGAGGCCGGCGTTGACCATCTCCAGCAGGTCTTCCTCCATGAGGCGCCTATCGGCTGCTCGTACGTCGATCGGATCGAGGCCCACAGCGGTAAGCGCCGCACTGGCCTCGATCAAGCTTTCGTAGTGGTTGCTCGAAGGTGTTACCCAGATCTCCCGACCCGCGAGCTCTTCCCGCGCCGTAACCGGGTCGACGCCCGGCCCCGTGACGACGAGCTCACGGACGTCAGAGATGGACGCGGCAGCAAAGTCGACGATACGCTGCCGCGCCGGCGTGATGGCCAGATTGGCAGCGGCGATGTCGCCGTACCCCTCGATGAGCATCGGCAGGAGCTCGTCCGGCTGCACGGGCAGGACCACGACTCGGACCGTGTCTGCCAATGGGCGTCCACGATTGATCTCCTCTTCGAGGGCGGTCGCGTACGCGGCCATGATCCCTCTCTCCCTCGCACCGTCGACGAAGTAATGGGTGCGGCTGGCCGTGGTCAAGAGGCGGATGAACCCGCGCTCGAGCATGCCGTCGAGGTCACCGGTCCATTGAGCCACCGCTCCCGACCGCAACCACGGGTCGTCGATATCGGCTACGGTCTGCTGCTCGCTGGTGGGGTGGCCCCTCGGAGCTTCCTCCCGGGCCTTCGGTTCGGCCGGCGGAGCGAGCAGGATCATCATCGCGGCTAGCAGTGCTGGCAGTATCTTCGTCCTCGGCTTCTTCATGTCTCGCTCTCCACACCTCTCTCGTATCATCAGAACCCTCTAGAAGACATAGCCGAAGCTGAAGTGGAAGCGGACGACCTCGGCGGCGCAGGCGCTGAGTGGGCGTTCGCTGAGCTGTTCCAGGGAGCAGGGGTTGAGGGGCTCGGCGTAGTCGAAACGAAGGGCGCCGAACGGCAACGCCAAACGCACCCCGGCGCCGACGCTGTGACGGAGGTCACCCAGGCTGAAGTCCCGGGTGGTCGCCCACACGTTGCCGGCATCCCAGAAGACTCCGCCGTGCACGATGTTCCAGATCGGGAAGCGCAACTCCTGGTTGAAGACAGCTACCGACTGGCCGCCGGTGTAAAGCCAACCACCGTTGCCCTCCGGAAGGTCGAAGAAGACCGCGGGGCCGAGCGTGTTCTGTTTGTAGCCCCGTACGGAATTGGCACCGCCAGTCTGGAAGCGGTCGTCGATCAGCAAGAAC
>CAYSHI010000125.1:0-13024 GCA_964430745.1 uncultured Acidobacteriota bacterium
CCCCGAGCCGGAAGACGGCAGAGCCGGCTTTCGGGGGATGCCGAGGCCTCGACATCGTCTCGTTGTCTGTGTCTGAGTAGTTACTCCGTACTCATTCGGCCGGGCGGAGGTGTCGGCGGGCAGCGGGCGTTCAGCGGGTCACAGAAGTAGATGCTTGGCGCCAGGCACTCGCGCTCGGCCGCCTATGCTGCCCGCCGATACCTTCGGCGGACGGCGGTAGGTCCCATGGCTATCTCAGTGCATCAGGATCGTCGGTTCGGGTGCGTTTGGGCAGAGAGCTTCGTCTTCGCGGGACCGATGCAGAGGGCCGGCGTAGGGCAGCGATGCCCTTGTCGCGTGTACTGCGCGCCATGAGAATCCGGCGAAGCCGCTCCCTTTCCCCGCGCACCTCACGCGAAAGGGTATCGCTGCCCCTAGCCGGCCCGCCTAGCGTCTACGCCCCCGTCTACAACCCCGGCGAGACCTCAGCGAATTCCGCTGCCATCTCACCAAGCCGTTCCCGAATCGCCGCGCGCTGTTCTCTCAGGCTGTGCAACGGCTCGCGGCGAAGGGCCACGCGTGTTTCGTGATAGAGGAGGCGGAGGAGGCGCCGGGCCTTGCGGGCGTAGTCGAGAGCGAGAGCGCCGGCGAACGGGGCGACCAGCAGCCAGACGAGGGCGATCCGGGCGTCGACGAAGAACCAGAGTGCGGCGATGACGCCGAGATGCCAGAGCACGTAGACGGGGATGCCGTACATGAGCTTGTGGGTCGCCACGGTCATCTTGCCGGGCTCGCCCAGCCATCGGTCGAGAGCACGCACGAGCACGAACGGGACGATGAAGTGAATCGTTCCCAGCAGCGCGGGGATCAAGAGGACGGCAAGCCACAGCAACCGTCCCAGGAGCTTGAAGAGAACGCCGAACCCGGACAATCGCAGCACCTCGGAATCCAACCTCAGCCCCACCGCGTGGACGTCGTCGCGGTAGGCGGTGATCTGTGCGGCGAGGGCTTCGGCGCGCGGCTGGTCGTTTTCCCAGAAGTAGTTGATGGCGTCGGCGATGCGCTTGCGCTGCCACAGGGCCGCGGTGGAAGACTTGGACGACCCTGACGACCCTGGCGACCCTGACGATCCTGACGAGCCGGGCGACCCGGAAGAGCCGGACGGCGCCGGCACGAGGGTCTCGAGGTCGGCGAGCCAGGGCTCCCACTCGGGGTTCTCCAAGTGGATGGCCACACCCTTGAGACGTGCGTCGAGCTCGGCGGTGATGGCTCGGCGCGCGCGGGGGACGTTGCCATCCTCGGCGTCGAGGAATTCCGCCGCCACGATCGGCTCGGCGACGCGCACGAGCACGGAGCTTCGAAATCGCTCCTTGTGCTCGTAGGCGATGCCGATGGGGGCAATGCGGACGTCCGGGGTGCCCTCTTCGACCGCTTGCAGAGCCATACGGGCGGCACCGGTCCTTACCTTGACCAGGTGCATCTCGTCCGTCGACATGCCCTCGGGAAATATGCCCATCGCGTGCCCTTCGATGAGCACGCCGGCGCCCGTCTGCAGGCTCTCGAGGTTGCGGCGCACCTGCGCTTGGTCATCGATTCCCCGGAACGCCGGAACCATGCCGAGGGCGCGCATGATCGTTCCGAAGACGGGTACGTCGAAGAGCGTCGCCTTGGCCATGAAGCGAACCGGGCGCTGCGCCGTGATCCCGACGACGACCGAATCGACGAGGGAGTTGGCGTGGTTGGCGCACAAGAGGACCGCGCCACCCTGCGGAATGCGCTCGCCGTCGATGATCTCGATATCGGCGTAGTAGCGCTTGACCGCCCATCGGGCGACGCGCCGTGGTAGGCCGCGAGATTCGGACATGCCCGGAGCGTATTTCATCGGCGCGACCCGATTCCAGAGCTCTCTGCGATTCCCCGGCATTCGAATGTCGGGGCCCGGCATCCCCGGCATTCGGATTGTGGCGGTGCCGCCGATCCCGCGCCGGGCGACCCTGTGCGCCGCGGCCCGAAGCGATTACAATCCAGGCGCCTGCAGCCTCACCGAACGGGGAGATGGCTGACCCCGCGATTCATGACGCGCCGCCGCGCTCGCGATACGGAGACAACTCCATGAAGCGTCTGCTTGCCACGCTCGTTGCCCTTGCCTTGATGCTGCCTGTCTCCGTCGCCGCGGGGCAACAGCAACAAGAAGACACCTACGACTACTGGCGTCCCCAGCGCGAAATGATCCGCTACGGGCAGCAGGCGATCTTCATGTGCAATGGCCTGTTCACGTCGAACCGGACGCTGGAGCAGGTGTTCGCCCAGGAACTGGCGTTCCTGCCACAGCCGGTGGGCACGCCACGCGGTGGCGACTACGTGGTGGATTGGGAGCGCAAGGCGGTTGCCATCGGCGCCTCGGGCGGCACGCCGATCATGCGCGCGGCGTTTCGCGAAGGCATCGGCTGCGTGATCTTGGCTCCGGACCAGACGTTCGAAGCGATCGAAAGCCTGCCGATCATCGACACGCCGCCGCCGCCCGGAGACCCGGCCGCCATCGCGTGGCCGGATGGCGCTCTCGTCGAGGATGCCCCGCTGCCGGCGGATGTCGACACGGCAGCCTTGCAGGCGGCGTCCGACTGGGCTTTCGAGCGGGAGTCCGAATACCAGGACACCCTCAGCCTGCTGATCGTCCACGACGGCAACATCGTGCATGAACGCTACGCGCCGGGTGTCGACATGACCACGCGGACGCGTACATGGTCGACCGCGAAGAGCATCGCCGTGACGCTGATCGGCATGCTGGCCGACGAGGGCCGCATGGCTCTTGACGAGCCGCTGCCGTTCGGCTGGTTGCCGGAGGCTCGCAGTGGCGAGGATCCGCGCGCCGAGATCACCTTGCGCAACGTGCTCAACATGTCGAGCGGGCTGGAGACCGTCGACAACTCGGGACTCGAATACGCGATCGGCTCGGGCATGTCGTATTGGGCGGGCGCGAGCTCGGTTGCGGGCGCCCGCAGTCGTCCGCTCATTCGCGAGCCCGGCAGCAATTGGGATTACGAGAACTACGACACGCTGCTCGCCGTCTACGCCATGAAGCTGGCCATCGGCGACGACCAGGAATACCGGCAGTTTCCGCGCGCCGCGCTCTTCGACAAGATCGGCATGCGCAACACCCTGGCGAGCACCGATCGCTTCGGCGACTTCATCTTCTCCAGCCAGGTGTATACCAATGCCCGTGACCTGGCACGCCTCGGGCTGCTGTATCTCCACGGCGGTGTCTGGAACGGCGAGCGCCTGCTGTCGCGAGAGTGGATCGAATTCGTACGCACGCCGGCGCCCTCGACCGCCGAACGGGGCAATCAGTACGGTGGCCAGTGGTGGCTGGTGCCGGACAACGTCGACTACGTGCCGAAGGATGCCTATTCGACCGCCGGCAACCGCGGCCAGTACGTCGTCGTGGTACCCAGCCACGATCTCGTGATCGTGCGCCGTGGGCTCGACTGGGGCCGCCAGGGCTTCAACCGCTGGGAGCTGACGCGAGAGGTGCTCAAGGCGTTCGCGCCGATATCCGGCAATCAGTGATCGTGGCCGCGGCGGCTGAGGAAAACCCCCGCCCCGCCCCGGTCGCAGATCGGAAAGAGGGTCATGGCTGAGCTGAAAACAAAAAAGAACGCCGCCAGCGTCGACGCGTTCATCGATTCGGTCGAGGACGAGACCAAGCGCCAGGACTGCCGCGCGGTCCTCGAGATCATGCGCGAGATCACCGGCGAGGAACCGGCGATGTGGGGAAGCTCCATGGTCGGGTTCGGCAGTTATGACTACAAGTACGCCTCGGGTCACGAGGGGAATTGGTTCTTGACGGGTTTTTCGCCCCGCAAGCAGAACCTGACGCTGTACATCATGTCGGGGTTCGCCGATGCGGATCCGTTGCTCGCGAAGCTGGGAAAGCACACCACCGGCAAGGCCTGTCTCTACGTCAAGAAGCTCGATGACATCCACTTGCCGACGCTGCGAAAACTGATCCGGGAATCGGTCGACCAGAAGCGCTCGGGGTCAGATTCGGAGTGATTTCGCGCCACCGACCCGATAGGATTCGTCCGTTCGCCCCCCGAATGGAAGAATCTCCCCCAACAGACACCGCGGCACCCGAGGTCTGTAGAAGATGAAGAAGAAGGACCGGCGCTCACACCCGCGCCACGACCTTGAGACTCCCGCCGAGATCAATGTTGAGGGATCTCCCGAGGTCGAAGATCACGCCGACAAACGGTCACATGAGCGCGTCAGCGTGTCGTACCAGATCAACATCGAGGCGGGGCTGAACATCCGCGGCCAGGAGGTCATGCGCCTCACATTGGTGGGAACGACCGTCGACATCAGCCTCGGCGGCATGCTCATCCGCGTCGACCAGGACGTCATTCCGGGAGCACGCTGCGACGTGCGCTTCACCGATGCCCACGGGCAGATCGAGCCCGACAAGACGTGGGGCAGGGTGCGGCGCTCGAGAGTGGCGGGTCAGGGATTCGAGCTGGCCGTCCAGTTCGAGACACCACTGGACCAGATCAACGTCTGACCCGGTCTCGCTGCGAGCCCGGACGGAGCTATCAACGTGCAATCTCCTCGTAGAGTCGTCGGGTCGAGCCGCCTTGGGCGGACGGTCCCCATCTCGTGGTGGGGTGGTTTGCCGACCCTCGCCCGGGAGGGTGGATTCGCGCTACTCGTTGCCTGTATGTGCGTTTCGGCTTGCGGCGGATCGGCACCGCTCGAGCGTAGCGTGGTCCTCGTTGTCGTCGACGCATTGCGGGCCGATCATCTGAGCGTGTACGGCTACGAGAGAAACACCAGCCCGGAGCTCGAGCGCGTCGCCGCCGCCGGTACGGTCTTCGAGCATGCCTACGCCAGCTCGCCGTGGACCTTGCCGACCTTCGGCTCGTTGCTCACCGGCCTCTATCCGTCGGCCCACGGCGCCGGTATCGGGGTCGGCGACGCGGTTGAAGAGGAGCGGGCCAAGGCGACGGGATCCGGGCGGTTTCTGACGCTGCGAACCGACGTGCCCACGCTCGCGGAGGTGTTCGCCGCTTCCGGCTTCGCTACCGGGGCGATCGTGTCGAATCCTTTCCTGGACAGGGGCTTCGGGCTCGACCGCGGATTCGGCTACTACGACAACTTCCCCACCGACAACGCGGTTCACCGTCCCGCCGACAAGGCGGTCGACGAGGCGCTCGGGTGGATCGAGGCGAGGGAGGGCGCCCCGTTCTTTCTGCTGCTG
Source organism: uncultured Acidobacteriota bacterium (assembly GCA_964430745.1). Lineage (GTDB taxonomy): Bacteria > Acidobacteriota > UBA890 > UBA890 > UBA890 > CBDCGW01. The sequence continues at coordinate 5,231 of CAYSHI010000125.1, forward strand.
CACATGTTCGAGCCGCATCTGCAGTACGAGGCTCCGGACCCGTTCCGCGGCCGTTTCACCGTCGAGGTCGACTTCTCCGGTGAGTATCCCGTCAGCGGTCTGTGGGAGATTCGTGATCGCGTGGCGGAGATGTCCGATGGGGAGAAGGACTTCATACGCGCGGCCTACGACGAGGAAGTGGCGTTCGTGGACGCACAGATCGGGCGCCTCGCCGACGAGCTGGCGGCGCGGGGTGTCCTCGACCGCGCGTTGTTGGTCATCACCGCCGACCACGGCGAGGAGCTCTTCGAGCACGATGGCTTCGAGCACGGCCACGCCCTCTGGGACGAGGTGCTGCGCGTGCCCTTGCTCCTCGCGGGAGCCGGGGTCCCTTCCGCGCGAAGAGGCGAGGCCGTGTCGTCGGTCGATGTCGCCCCGACGCTGCTTGCCTTCGCCGGCATCGATACCCCCGAGGGGTTGCCGGGAGTGGACCTTCTGGCATCGGTGCAACCGGCGGCGACGAGCCCGGACCCGGCGTCGCCGACGATCGCGGACCGCCAGCTCCTTGCCGAACGCACCTTGCCCGCTTCGGAGCGTACCGCTCTGATTCGTTGGCCGTTCAAGGTCATCGTCGATCGCGACGGTGTGCGGCTCTTCGACCTCGCCGCCGATCCCGGGGAGCGCGACGACCTCGCCGACGGAGATAGTGCGAAAGCGCAGACGATGGTCAGTGATATGGCGCAGATGATCTCGGCGATGGGTCGGAGCGCCGGCCTGGCGGAGGCCGAGCTCGACGAGCGGCTGGTGCAGCGCTTGCGGGCGCTGGGATACCTGCGCTAGCCGCTCGCCCGCCCGTTGCTCAGCTACCGTCGCAGGCGAGGTCGATGGTGTGCGCCTGGTCGATGTCGACAAGCGCGTGATGTGCGCTTCGCGCCGTACCGATTCGCGCGGCCGCAAAGAGGCTGGAGCGGATCATCGACACATCGACCGACACGATTCCCATGGCCGCGAGGCTTCGTGTCAGCGGCGCCTGACTCGACGTCGGGACGGGCCCGCGAGCGCTGATCAACAACCAATCTCCCGGCAACACGCCGGCAACGAAGCCGACCAGCGATTCGATGCCGCGCCCACCGGAGGCGAAGTCAAAGGTGCGGATCACCTTTACCCTCCGATCGCGGCAGCCGACGACGGCGGCCTCCAGCGCAGGGTGGCCCCGCGTGATCAATTCTCCGGTATCGCGGATGATCGCCGGGGGAAACGCCGGGCGCGGAGTCACCGCCAGCGTTCGAACAGGTACCACGGCTTCGGTGCGCGAATAGGCCGGCTCGAGAGCTGTTCCATGCCCGCTGTCGACGCGGAAGCTTCGAACGCCGTCGCTTTCGAAGAGAAAAAGGCGCATGCCGTCGTAGCGCGCGACGTCGGCGTTGCCGTGGACGACAAGCCCGCTCTGCAGTCGCCTGTCGGCCAGGGTCGCGTACAGCTCGATCGATTCCGGGAAGCCGCGCGGCAGTGACGGCGCCATGGATTCCAGGCGTCGATCGGTGGAGGTGAGGCGGAGGGCGGCGTTCTCGGGGCCGGTGGCCTCGATACCGGGAAGCGGACCCTTGGCGCCGAGTCCGACGTAGAACGAATCGCCGCTCGCGAGGAGCGCCGAACCGAGCCCGAGAGGTCGCAGCGCGGCGGCGAGCTCACCTCGCAGACGATCGGAGCCGATGTCGTTGATCGCAATACCGACAATGCTTCGTGGCGGCAACGCCGCCACCCAATCCGAGAGGCGGCCGTTGGGGGAGTTCGAAACCACGTCGACACCCGCGTCCGTGAAGTACTGCAGGCTCGCGGGATCGGCGACGAGCAGAGGCGTGTCCGACAGGTAGAGGTGGTCTTCGTGGAAGGCTCGCTCGGCGGAAACGAACTGCAGGTTGCTCGATTGCTCGAGGCCGAGTCCGAGGCGGAAGTAATTGTCGGTCTGAATCGCGTGATAGTCGGATGCGTCGGCATGGGTTACGAGAATGGCGTTGTCGCCGGCGGCCGCGATGAGCAAGGGCTGATGAACGTCGACCTCTTCGATCCGCAGGACGGAAAAATTGAAGACCGCGGCGACGGCCAACACCAGGACGAAGGCCCCCACCAGTGGCACACGCCGGCGCAGGGGAGCCTCCATCGCCGCGGCGAGGGCGACGGCGATGAGCCAGCCGGCGAAGAGCCAGATCGGCAGACAATAGACCTCCCAGTCGGGGATCTCGTAGCCGGCTGCGAAGACGGCGTAAGAGAGGGCGCCGATGACGATGAACACGAGGAAGCGGGGATCTCGCCGCCACAGCAGGGCGCCGCCCGCGACGACGAAGAGCAGCGCGGGGACAAGGAACTGCACGTTAGCCTCGCTCAGCACCCTCCCGATGCCGGCGAACAACAGACCGTCCCAACCACCCATGAACACCCGCTCGCCGAAGCGAGAGGCGAACATGAAGGGCGGCAGGTCGGCGACACCCGCCCCGGGCCGGATCATCTCCAGGTATCTCGCGCCGCTGTTGGCGCGCCAGAGGATATAGGCGTATTGGGCCAGTCCGACCGCGACAGCCGCCGCCGCGACGGCAATCCATCGAACCTGCACGAGCTTCCGGGCGTCCGTCGACACCACCAACCAGACGAGCGCAGGCAGCAGCACGATCATCGATGGGTGGTTTCCGAAGCTCAGGCCATAGCCGAACAGCAGAGCGACCAGCAATCCCGGCCGTCCGGTCCTCTTCCACTCGTATCCGAGCAGCACCAGCGCCGCTACCCAGGCCAGGTTGAGCGCGTAGACCTCGGCGTCCGTCGACGCCGCCCACACGCGACGGCCGAGGAAGACCGCCCACGTCGACAGCATCGCCGCGGAAGCGTTTCCGGTCAGCCGTTTCGCCAGCGTGAAGAAGAGTGCGGCGGCGACCACCGCGAACACCGCCGAGAGAAGGTTGACGCGCCACGCCAGCGATCCCGGGAGCGGCAATCGGGTCCACAGGTAGTTCAGGACGACATACTGCGGGAATCCCGGCTCGTGGGGAACGCCGAGAATCTCGCCGATGTATTGGAATTTCGCGGAATCGCCGAAGTTGAAGCGCCCGCCGACGCCCGGATACAGCGTCAGGAAATGCAGGACTCCGGGCACGCCGACGGCCAGGACGGCGGCCGCGCGTTGATGACCGCTACGGATCAGAACGCCTCTCCTATCGGCCCGTGTAGGGTATGCCCATCTTGATCCAATCGGGCGCCGGCTCGCCTTTGAGATAGTGGTCGAGCCACTCCTTCATCTTCATCGCCCAGTCGAGCTTGTTGGCGTAGGTCTGTGGGTGGTGCGGTTCGTCGTTGTACTGCAGAAAGACCGTTTCCTTGCCGTTCCGGCGCATGGCCAGGTACAGCTCGATGGATTGCTCCCAGGGGACGGCATCGTCGATGTCGCCGTGCAGGATGAGCATGGGAGTCTCGATCTTGTCGGCGAAGAAAACCGGCGAGTTGTCGATGTAGTCGGCGCGCGCGTTCCACAGATTGCCGCTCAGGCGTGACTGCGTCATCTCGTACTGGAACTGCCGCGCCAGTCCGGAGCCGAGGCGGATGCCCGAGTACGCGCTGGTCATGTTGCTGACGGGTGCTCCCGCGATCGCCGTCTTGAAGATGTTCGTCTGCGTCACCATGAACGCCGTCTGATACCCGCTCCACGAATGCCCGTGCAAGGCGATGGCGTCGGGATCGGCGATGCCGATGTCGACGAGATGCTGCACGCCGGGAACGACGCTCTTGGTGGAGGCAAAACCCGGCCGGCCGACCTCGAAACGCACGTCGGGGAGAAAGACGACGTAGCCGTTCGACGCGTACAGCGGGAAGCTGGGGCGGTGGTTGACGGCCGGCTGGTTGAACTCGTGCAACCGCTGCGAGAAGAAACGGTAGTAGTACACGAGCACGGGGTAGCGCTTGCCTTCCTCGTAGTTGCCGGGCTTGATGACCACGCCCTGCAGCGGCGTGCCGTCGGCGCTGTGCCACTCGGTCAGCTCGGCGGTGCCCCAGGCGACCTCGCTGATATTGGGATTCACCTCGGTGAGCTTGCGGGGACCGGCGAAGGCGGTGTCGTCGGCGACCCAGAGGTCGGGAAACTCGTCGTAGTCCTGCCGTGTGAAGAGCACCCTCGAAGCGTCTTCCGCCTTGGCGAGAAAGCGGAACATCTTGTCTTCCTCGAGTAACCGGGTCGCGCCGGGCGCGTCGGCGTGCGCGCGGTAGAAACCGAAGTTCTTTTCCATGTCGTGGTACGACGAGAGCAGCAACTCGTCGCCGGCGCCGATCGCCACCTTCTCTGGATCGGTGTCGATTACGCGGAAGATGCGTTTTTGCGCCCGTCCCTCGCCTTCGGTGAGGTTCCAGGCGGCGCTGCCGTCGGTGGGAACTACCCAGATGTCGTACTTGTCGTACACGAGCATGGCGGCGTCGTCTTCGATCCAGCCGCCGAGCCCGTAGCCCGGCGCCGGCCGCGGGAAGTCGTGATCTTCGTTGGCGAACGGCACGCCGAGCGACTCGGTGACGTTGCGCGGTTCGCCGGAGGCGACGTCGAAGAGGAAGTAATCGCCGTCGCGGAAGTAAACCGCGAAGCGGCCTTCGGGAGAGAGCGCCGCTCGGGCGTCGAGGCGTTCGGCTACGAGAGTGCGATTGCCCGTGCCGAGCTCGATCACGTACGCGTCTTCGTTGCCGCCCGTCCACGTCGCTTCCCAACGATACGGCACGTCCGAGCGGGCGATCGAAACGTCGGCGTTGTCGGGGACGGCGACGTCAGGCACGTCGGGGTCGGCGAGGGAGACAACGCGGCCGGAGTCCATGTGGTGCACGGCCGTGTAGGTGCGGTCCTTCTCGCGGTCCCAGACGATCTTCTGCTGGGGGTTGATGCGCGGATCGAGCCAGTGCCATACGTCAACGCCGCGATCGGCGAGGATGGCCTCGCTGTCGTAGGGGTCGAAAGGCTCGTCCTCGCGCGAGCCGCGGTCCGATTCCTCGGCAGCGGCCGCGGAAGGATCGGCCGCCAGCCTCTTCGCTTCGTCCTCGCGGATGGGGCGCCAGCCGAAAAACAGCCGCTCGCCGTCTTTGCTCCAGGAGATCGAGTTGGTGGTTGGCACGAACCAGCCATCGGGAGCTTCGTCGGAGCCCACCAGCTCGCTGGTCGAGCTGCCGTCCCACGCCATCAGCGTGCCCTTGCCGGGCTCGCCGTCCCTGTCCTCGGTGGCCATGACAAAGGCCAGCCCGGAGTCCTCTTCTTTCCAGGACAACTCGGCGTAGTGCCCGAAGGGCCGCGCGTCGAGCACGGACTCGGGCTCTCCCGAGGTCTGCAGGTTGCGCAGGTAAAGGCCGTCGCGCGTGTTGTCGGCGCCGGCCACCGCATAGGCGATGAAATGACCCTGCTCGTCGAACGCGAACGAGCGCACATCGGCAAGCTCGGTCTCGCGACCCGACGCGAGGAAACGCAGCACCAGCTCGGTGCCGGGCTCGCGATCACCCGCATCGTCGTCGCCTGCCTGCTCGGAATCACCTTCGCTGCCGGCCTCCTCGTCATCGCGGGGTGCGAATCGATGATAGGCGAGCCAGCTCCCGTCGGCGGAGAAGGCGAACGCCCGCACCTCCGCCACCTCGACGACCTCGCCCGTACCCGTCGCCAGCAGCGTCAGGCCGCGACGCGGGGCCTCTCCACGGCCGGCCGCCTCCTGCTCGGCCATCGACGGGTTGAGGCGTGCCGCCACCCAGGAGCCGCCGCGCGCGATCACCGGATTGCTGGCCAGCGGAATCACATATCGTGCCGCGCCGTCCACGGCGCGCACGATTACCTCCGGGTCGCCGCGATCCGGTTCCGCGGTGAAAGCGATCCAGGCGCCGTCACTCGATATGGAGGGCTGTGCGATCTCCCTCAGCTTCATGAGATCGGTGAAGGTCAGCGGGCGCCCTTCTTGGCCCGCGGCGGGCACCGACAGAAGAAGAACCAGAAGAAAGCTGATGGGAAGCACCAAGGTGCGGAAGCGGATCGAAGAGATGTCCACGGCAGGACCTCGTCAGGATGACGGTGAACGATCGCATCATCGTACTCCGTTTTTGCCGATGCCATGACCGTACGCGATCCGATATGGAGGCGAGGTGGCCGGCCCGAATCAGGGCGGCGGCGGGTCCGAATCAGCTCCGCTGCCGGACGGAATCAGCTCCGCGGCCTGAGGGAACCAGCTCTGCCGTTGACTCGAATCAGGCCGTCGTCCGAGCGGCGAAATCCGCGTCCGTGGCGCGCAGGATCTCGCGGATGGCGCGACGGTCGTCGTCGTCGAGGTGCTCGAAAGGCTCCGTGCGATCGGAACCGGTGAGAACAGCGTCGAGCCGGCGATAGAAACGGTCCTTCACCAGCTCGGGAAGGGCCCTGAAGGCATCGGAGTAGATCAAGAAGCTCAACGGGTAGCGAAACAGCCGTCGGTTGAGCTCGAGGTCGCGCAGCGAGCGTCCCTCATCGTCGCGTGGTCCGCGAGCGACGAAATCTCCCGCGAAGCTGGTCGTGCCCGCTACGGGCCCGTTCAGCGGAGCCTCCCGCCACATCAGCATCTCGCGCAGCAGGCGATCGACGGCGGCTTCGATGCGATCCGCGGTTGCCGGCAGCATCCCCGAATCCGGCGCCGGCTCGCCGCTGCTCTGCAGCCGGGCTGCCTGGTCCGCCAGCGCCTCTTCGGTTCCCTGTCGGGCGAGGATGATGACGTTGTGCACTCTGACCTGATGGTTGAAAACCAACAGGGCGACGAGGTCACTTTCGGCGGACATGTACGGGGCGGTGTCGAACCGGTCGGAGAGGTCGGTTACATCGCCGCCGGCGTTGAGGTCGAAGTCACGGAGGTAGCGCGGAACGTCCGACACCTCGTGGCTCAGCAGCGGCGACTGAACATTGCCCGCGTGGCCGGGCTCGCCGTGCGTGCCGGTGACGTACCAACCGCCGAACCGCTCGGCGAAGGGCGTCCGGTCGGTGGTCGAGCCCTCCTGTATCGAGCCCACCACATAACCCATGCGATCGGTGAGCACCGAGCGCATGATGACGCCGGGAACGCCCCCCGTCACCGACCGGGATTCGTGGCACATCAGACAGGTCGTCGTCTCCCGACGGAAGATCGGCCGCTGCCCACCGTCCTGCGCCACGGTGTAGAAGACAGCGCCTTCGTCCGGATCGATCGAAGCGATCTCGAGGATCGGGCTGTCGCGCACCCAGCCGACGTATACGTCGTCGTTGAAGTACAGGGCTCGCGGGCTCCAGGGCGTGATGCGATCGGTTTGTAGGCTCGTGCGGGAGAAGACGAGACCCTGCGACGAGAGCGGAATGCCGAGAGCATCGAGGAGAGCGGGCAAATAGCCGTGCTCACCGTCGGAGGTCAGCGTTGCCTCACCGGCTTCGATGCGGGCATCGAGCACGGCAACGGGGTCGTGGGTACTGGCGGCGATGACCTCGTCGACCGCCTGCCCTAGTTGTGCCGGCGCGCCCGCTGGTCGGCCATCCACCGCCGGTTTCGCCACCGAACCGGCCGAGCCGAAGACGAGCGTCGCGAGCAGCAGCGCCGCGGCTGCAGGGGCGAGGCGACGGAGGATATGGAGCGCTTTTGCTGGCATCGTCGAGGGTACGGTCCGATTTGGTCAGGCAACCTTACCACCGTCATCGCTCGGTCGGTCTGTAGATTGGAACGTGGTAGCTAGGCGGGCACGCTAGGGGCAGCGATACCCTTTCGCGTGAGGTGCGCGGGGAAAGGGAGCGGCTTCGCCGGATTCTCATGGCGCGCAGTACACGCGACA
>CAYSHI010000126.1:0-9216 GCA_964430745.1 uncultured Acidobacteriota bacterium
CCGGCCCGAGGGGGACCTGCTTGACCACCGCACCGTGCCGGCGCTCACGCAGCAGCCAGGGGCTGATTCCGCCACCGTGCTCCTGATCGGTCGTCACGATCTCGTCGCCGGGCTCGAGGTCCAACCCGTTGGCGAGAATGCTCATCCCCATGGTGGTGTTCTGGGTCAGCGCGAGCTCGTCCACCGGGGCGTTCATCAGCGTGCCGATTTCCTCGCGGAACGTCCTCAGCGGACGGTAACCCGTCGACGGCGGCAGCGGCACGTCGGTTTCATCGTTCGGGCGGTAGTCCCAATCGGGCAGATCTCGCTCGACCATGCGATAAGCCTCGGTCACGGAATCGACGACCTCGCGCGGCGAGGCTCCATACGTCGCGGTGTTGCAGAAAGTGACCTCCGGGGGGATCAGCAACTCCCGCCGCGCTGCCGCGAAAACACCGGCGTCGCTCTCTTGCCGGCCGGGCACGAACGGCGGCAGCGCGCGATTCGCCGTCTCGGGCCGGGGCGCCCACAAGGGCGCCGTACTCGCCGCGAGGCCGGTCGTCGCGATCTGGGACAAGAACCTCCGGCGACCCCGTTTCGTCATGCTCCCTCCTATCGTTGGTCGAGCCGCTCGACGGCTCGCCGTATCCAAGGCTGCAGGTGATCGAAGTCGGCGGTGCTGTCTTCGAGGAGGCCGATGAGGAACTCGTGCGCCTCGCGGGAGTCGACGCGCAGGCGCCAACCGTTGAGTCGCAGGAAGACGTCGGTGGCAAAGAACGCGGCGCGTTTGTTGCCGTCGACGAACGGATGGTTCATCAGCAGCGACTCGAACATGGCCGCCGCCATCTCGACGACGTCGGCGTAGTATCCGGTGCGCGGCCGATGCAGAGCGCTTTCCAAGAGCCCCGCGTCGCGTACGCCGCTCGCCCCACCGAATCGGACGATGAGTTCCGCGTGGATCGCGAGCGCTTCGTCGACCGAAAGATAGAGGACGCCGCTATTCGGCAAGGAGGCGCCCCAATTCCTCGTTGTCGTCGATCGAATCGGAGAGGTGGCGCAGCACGTCGGGACGGACACGCCGGCGCCGGACGTAGTCCTGGAGCGCCTCGGTGAGCAGGCCGGAAATGCTCTGATGCCCCTCCTCGGCCATCTCCTTGAGCTCGTTCCAGACGTCCTCGTCCACCTTGGAGCTGATCTTGATGGAGGGCACGGTGATTCCTCTTTCTTGGCTGGAGTCCAGACAAGTCATGATATGTCAAGACGCCTGCAGCGCACAACGGCTCTCAGCCGCCCCGACCGACGCGATCTCCTTCGGCTCCTCGGACCGATCCGGCACGATCCTCAGCTCGGCCGCGACGAACTTCAGCGTCGAAACCGCACCCACTTCGTGATCCGTCGCTGGGACACCTCGGCCCCATAGACGTTGCCGTCGCTGTCGACGGCTACCCCCTCGGGCCCGCTGAAGCCCATCACGTTGGGCCGGTCGTCCGGAAGGAAGTGGTGCACCCAGCCGGTCTTGGCGTCGCCGATGCGGATTCCTTTTTCCCAGCCGGCGTTGCGCTGGCCGGTGAATTCGTTGGGGGCGGGGCTCGACTCGGAGTCGGCGACGTAGATGATGTCGTTCTCGTCGATGTAGATGCCGCTGGGGCGGCCGAACTGGGTCCAGATGGCCAGGAACTCACCCTCCTGATCGAAGATCTGGATGCGGTTGTTGTAGCGGTCGCCGACGAAGATCCGGCCCTGCGAATCCATCGCCAGCGCGTGCGGATCGCGGAACTGCTTGGGGCCGTAGCCGAGCTCGCCCCAGGTCTCCATGTAGGCTCCGTCCGCCGCGTAACGGATCACGCGGGCCACGTCCCGGTCGTGAGAGTCCACCACGTAGATCTGCCCGTTGGGGGCCACGAGGACATCCGAAGGACGCGTGAGGCTCTCGGGCGGATCGCCGGCGACTCCGGGTGTGCCGATGGTCATCAGCAGCTCGCCCTCGGGTGAGAACTTGAGCACCGAATGGCCGGTGTTCTCGGCTCCCCGGTTCCACGCGTCCGCGTTCCAGACGTTGCCTTCGTGGTCCACGTCGATACCGTGAGGCCACGCGATCAGGCCGGCGCCGAAGCTCCTCAGGAGCTTGCCCTCCTTGTCGAACAGGAGCACCGGGTCGACATCGGACCCCACGCAGGTGTTGGCGCCACACCTCTCGGCGACCCAGATGTTGCCGTCGAGGGCGATCTCCACCGCGCTGGTCGAGCCCCATTCGCGACCCTCCGGGAGCTCACCCCAGCCGTAGACGGGTCGGAACGGATTGGTGGTTGCCGATTGGGCGAACAGCTCCGTGCCCGCTGCCGTGATCGCGATTGCGGCCAGCGCACACAACGCAACGCCAACCCGCTTCAAAAAGCTCATTGCTCACCCCCTCTGAAAACGAATTCGACAGGACGGACGGACCATATAGCCGCGATCTGAGCAGAGCAAGGAAGGGGGAAGCACGGCAACGGGAGTAGACCTGGTGCCGGTGGGCACCGAAGGATGGAACCACGCCGACGAGGAATCCGTCTCTTCGCTGCTCCTCGCCGCCGTTACGCCTGCCGCCGCGCCAGCGTCGCCGAGTAGTGCCCATGTTCGTCGCTGAGCGTGGCGAGCACCTCGAAGCCTGCCTCTTCCGCCCAGCCGTTCATCGTTGCCGGCGGCCGTGTCGTCATGCGCAGCGGCTGGCCCTTCAAGTCCAGGAACAGTGCTTCGGCCATTTCCAGGTCCGAGTGACCGCTCTGGTTCGTGAAGACGAAGTAGCCGCCGGCCGGCAACCGCTCGGCAATGAGCGCCATGCTCTTGCGAATCAGGTCGTCCTCGGTGATCCAATCGTAAAACCCCGAAGAAACGACCACGTTCGGCGCCGGCTGGACGGTGGCCAGCGAATCGCGGTCCAGCGCATCACCGACCTCGAATCGCACCCGCTCGTCCAGCCCCATCTGCTTCGCGTTCGCCCTGCCCTTGCCCAGCGCCTCCTCATCCACGTCGCGTGCGACGGCGATGACGTCCTCCATGCCGTCACGCGAGAGCACCTCGAGCAGGTACCGTGACGGTCCCGCCGCAACGTCGAGCACGCGGGGCTCGCCCACCGTGTCGCGCACTCCCTCGATAGCTCGCGCCAATAGCCCTTCGAGGTTAGCCTTGCGCGCGCGAATGACCTGCCAACCCAAATGGTCCAGGTACGCGCGATCGATCCACTTGCCGATGAGCCAGCTTCCCCCTGCCTGATTGCGGTACACGTACTCGAGCATGACACCGGATATCAGTCCGTGTTCGAAGGCGATGCGGATCCCGTCGCTGGTGCGACCGAGGGTACGGAGCAACACCTTCATCACCGCGAGCTGCAGCTTGCGGAATGGGCGGGACGGATTCCCGGCGACCGGGGGTGCAGTGCTCATGGGACATTCTCCATTGCAAGCGCGGCGACGGCGCCCTGCAGATGTTTCGCAGCGTCGGGCAGTTTGAGAGAACGCAACGCGTCGCTCCCGTAATCGATCGGCGGGCCGTAGCGAACGCTGATGCGCCGGCCCCGGGGCACCAACCGCCACGGCGGCAAGCTCTCGAACGTGCCGGCGAGATAGACCGGGACGACAGGCACCTTGCAGCGGCGCGCCAGCAGCACAACACCCGGCTTGAACACCCCCATTTCTCCGCTCCTGGTGCGGCTGCCCTCCGGGAACACGAGGACGCTGTTGCCCTGGGCCAGCTTGTCGGCACACACGCGTAGGCCCTGCCGCGGGTCGCCCTCGCGTTCAAGCGGTATCGCGTTGACCAACAACCGCGCAACCAACGCCGGCAACGGGTGGGCAAAGAAGTAGTCGCGCGCCGCCGCGGCGCACAACGAGTTGGTCTTGCCGCGCGGCAGCGCGGCGAAGACGGCCAGCGTATCGAGGTGACTCGAGTGATTCGCGGCGAGGATCGACGGGCCCGCCGTCTCCAGCGTCGCTCGCGGTTTCACCTGCAGTCCGTGGTAGTGGCGCATCACCTGACGCTCGATCGCATGGAACGTCCGCCGCATGAGCCGCATGGCCAGGTTGTCGCGGACCTGGTCGTACACGGTGGGCGGCGGTGCGTACTGCCACTCCGATATGCCCGCAATCTCCTCGCCTCCCGCTTCGCGCTCCTCTGCCAGGCCGACTTCCGCGGGCTCGAGGTCGCGCGTCATACGTCGAGTACCGTGAAGTAGCGCAGAAAGTGGAAGAAGACCGGCGATACGAACAGCACGCTGTCGAGCCGATCGAGCAAACCGCCGTGGCCCGGAATGAGATTGCCCGTGTCTTTCACGCCCACGTCGCGCTTGATCAGCGAAATCGTCAGGTCACCCAGGGTTCCCCCCAGCGCGACCAGCAGCGCCAACAACGCGAGCATCGGCGCCGACATCGGCGGCAGAGCCCACGCCAGCGCGAATGTTGCCGCCACCGTCAGACCCATCGCGCCGAGCATGCCTTCGATGGTCTTGTTCGGGCTCAGGTTGGGCGACAACTTGTGGCGGCCGAGCGTCGAGCCCACCAAGTATGCTGACGCGTCGTTGAGCACCACCAGCATGAGCATCACCAGCAGCGCGGCCGCGCCGCCCGGGAAGTTGAGCATGAACCCCATGTGCGCGGTGAACCAGCCGAAGTACAGCACACCCAGCGCCATCAACGCGGTTCGCTGAATCATGCCGTGATAGGTGTCGCGCATGACGGGGATCAGGAACGAGGACAGCAGGATGTACGCGGGCATCGCCATGAAGATGCCGTAGCGATCGAAGACGACGGGGATGTACAGCACAACGATCAGTGCACGCGCCCACCACATGTGCCGCCGGTCCTGCCACAGACCGACCGCGCGGGCGAATTCCTGGAACGCGTAGAGGGAGATCAGCAATAAAGTGAGCTGCATCCACACCCGCCCGAGCAACAGCGGGATGGTGAGCGCCGGCGCCATGACGAACCACGCCAGGTACTTCAGCCAGAGGGACCGGCGGCGCCCACGCCATCGCGGCAATAGCGACAGCAGGGCGAGCGGCACAGCGGCGGCGATCAGGGCGCCCCATATCAGCGCCAGCATTTGCCCACTCGGTGTATCCAGCAGCATCATCCGCTTCCTTCAGGGCGGCCGCCGCGCCACCGCCGCTTCACCTGTCCATCGATCAATCCGGGCCACAGCGCGTTCAGCGCGATGCGGACACGGCTGCCCAGGCTGATTTCCACCCGCCGGCCACGCGCCAATGCGTCGATCGCCCGCTCCGCCTGCGCCGCGGCCTCAGCGACATGTCCACCACCCGTGACGCCATAGCCGCCGGCTGCAAAGCGACCCAGCCGGCGGAGCGTTGCCGTGTCCATGTGCTCGGGCAGGAAGGTCGTTACCATGACGCCGGTGCCGGCCGCCTCTCGGGCCAGCGCCTCGCTCCATGCCCACAGCCCCGCCTTGCCCGCCGCATACGCCCCGAACCAAGGCAGAGCACATCGGCCGTTAGTCGCCACGACGTTCAAAACGGCGCCGAAGCCCCGGCTTCGCATCGCCGGCACCAGGCGAGATGTCAGCAGCATCGCCGCGCCGGCGTTGACCATCAGCCCGTCGCGCAATCGCCCCGCATCGAAGGAATCGAAGCTCCCGGCTTCGGCCATCGCCGCGTTGTTGACGAGCACGTCGAAGCTACGGTCCGATTCATCCAGCCACCGGGAAACGGCGTCGAGATCGGACAGATCGAGCGTGATCGGCTCCGCCACGACGCCATACCGCTCGCCGATCTGTTCGGCCTGTCGACCGAGAGCTTTTACGTCGCGACCAATCAGGGTCACACCACAGCCGCGCGAGGCCAGAGATCCCGCCAGCGCAGCGCCGAGGCCGCGACTCGCGCCGGTAACGAGCGCATGACGCCAGCGCCGGTCGCCTGCTCCATCGACTCTCGTCCCGGCGCGTGCCCCTGCCTCGACCTCCGCGGCGTGCGGCGTCGGCGACTGCAACGGCGACGGCGACGGCAAAGACTCCCGCGTGGACGCGGCGGTAGTAGGAGTGGTAGTAGGAAGTGACGCGCCCGACACTAGCGAGGATAGGCATGTCCGCAACGCCTCGACGTCTTCGTCGCGCGTTACCGCGTGAGGCGCCAGCCGCAGCCGACCGTTGCGGACCGTCGCCACGATCCGCTGCTCGCGCAACGCCGACGTCACTTCGTCCGCAGATGGGCCCGGCGGCAATCGCACGCTCACGATGCCACCGGCCACGCGCGGCGCCGGTTGATCGAGGCGCAGACCGAGGTCCGTCGCCATCGCGCGAATCGTCCGGCCTAGTGCTTCGATACGATCGTGGATCTCGTCCCACCCGACGTCACCCAGCAGCTCGACGCTCTTTCCAAGCGCCGCGATCGCCGCGACGTCCGGCAGGCCCGGCTCCCACCGCCGTGCGCCGCGGCACAGCCGCATCGGCGCTTCGAAATTGCCTGCGTCCTCTACACTCGCCCAGCCGACGAGAGGCGACCACAGCTGTTCGATCACTGCCGGGGCGACATAGACGAACCCGCTGCCGACCGGCCCCAACAGCCACTTCTGCCCCCCGCAGCAAAGGAAATCGCAGCCCCATCCGCCGATATCGACCGGCCGCATTCCCACCGCCTGGATCGCGTCCACGGCAACCAGCGCCCCCCGCCGATGGCACAGCCGCGTCACTTCGGCCACATCGTGAATCCGGCCGTCGTGATACGACACCGCCGACAACGCGACGAGCCGCACCCGGTTCCAGTCATGAGACTCGAGCGCTTCGAGCAGGGTGCGATCGGCTGCGAGCTCGATCGCCTCCGGTTCCACGCCACGTCCGGCGAGGTTCTCCCACACGTAGCGGTTCGACGGAAACTCATCCGCGGGATAGAGCACGCGATCGCCCGGCTGCCATCGCACGGCCGCCGCCACCAGCGACAGCGCCGTCGAGGTGTTGGTGACGAAGGCTATCTGGTCGGCCGGAGCTCCGATCAGCCCCGCCAGCGCGACACGCGTCGATTCGATCGCCTCCAGCCACGCGAGCCGGTGCTCGCTCAGCGGCTCGACACCCTGCCTCGCGAACTCCGCCATGACCTCGGCTGTCGGAGCGGCCATCGGCGCCGTCGCGGCGAAATTGAACAAACGGTGGGTGGCGACCGCGGGCATCTGCGACCGCAGTCGGTCAAGCGGCGTCGGCATCGGCTCGCCCGCCTCCGCTCGCCACACGCCAGGTCTGCGTCAGGCGGATCGCCACCGTCAGCATCCCTCCCACCACGCACCATGCGAGGAACACCACGACCATGTCGACCGGCCAGTTCCGGCCGCTGCCGATCATCGCCAGCGCCGACAACAGCAGCAACGCCGCCAGGCGATCCGTTTGCCCGACCGGCCCGATGCTCTTGATGGGTTGGTTCACCGCCAAGCCGACCAGCCCGGCGAACGTCGTGAGCCATGACGCGCCCAGTGCCGCCAAGCCCAGCCACAGCCAGTCCGGCCGAGCGCCCGCCAGCGCCACGATCAGCATGACGTCACACAGCTCCGGCGCAATTCGGTTGAGCAGCTCGCCGCGCGGCGAGGCACGATCGAACTCGACCGCGATCAACCCGTCGATCGTGCCGAGGAACATCCGCAACAGGATCAGCCCGATCCCCACCGCGAACCAGTACGCGGGCCCCGTTGCGGCAAGGTAGTAAACCGCGGCCGTCGCCACGCCAACCGGGATCATCGCCCAGCTCACGTAGTTCGGGTCGACCGAGCGAAACCACGGCAGTACCGCCCGAAGCAGGTCCCGGGCGGGATATTTCATGTTGTAGAGGCCGAGGCGCATCGCTGACGAGTCACCTCCGCCGCGACGTCGTGGAGTCCACGCGCGGCTTGGCTGGGCTCGCTCCGTTTTCGACAGCCTAACCTAAACTACGACCGGCGTGTGGTTTTTTGGCCGTGCCGGGCTTCGCATACGGTGACCTCCCGGTACCAAGTCGCCGCCCGTGAGTTTCTCCACGAGTGGGGCGCCCGGACCGACGTCGCGATCACGGAGCTGGTCCTCTCCCTCACTCGACTTCGAGGGCGATGCGCAGGGGGGTGTCGAGCGCGTCGAGCCGACCGCCGGAGAGCTCGCCGACGTAGTTCGTGAGGGCGGATTTCGGAATACTGACGAGAGCGTCGCAGTGGATGCTGGAGTCGTGCTCGAGACCTTCGGCCGACCCCACATCGACCTGGGATGAGAGGCCATCGCGCCGTGAATAGACGGGAGCACACACCGCCGTCGAGAAGCGGGAATCGATCAGGGTCTGGCGGCTGACGACGACGAAGACTCGGGATCGTTCGGATCCCCGCCGGGCGACCACCGGAACCGGGACATATACTGGGACCTTCTGGGCTCCCCCCGCATAGGCTCGTGAGGAAATCGATATGAAGAGAGTCCTGGCGACGGGTACGCCCGCGCTGCTGGTGGCATCACTGACGCTCGTGGCCCCCTCTCCTGTCGACGCCCAGATCCCGGAGAGGTTTGCCAACCTCCAGGTGATCGATGCCGACATCTCGCGGCCCGAGCTCATCGAGATGATGCGGAGCTTTTCGTTCGCGCTGGGCGTGCGGTGCAGCAACTGTCACGCCGTGTCAGACGGCCTTGATGATCCGGCGGACGATTTCGCGTCGGACGCACGGCCCGCCAAGGACCGCGCGCGAGAGATGCTGCGGATGGTCCGCGCGATCAACGAGCGGTTTCTCGCCGCGCTGCCGGAACGACGCGAGCCGAATGTCGCAGTCACCTGCATGACCTGCCATCGGGGCGTCCGGCGGCCGGAGTTGCTGGAATCGGTATTGTTCCGTGTGGCGACTAATGACGGGATCGACGCCGCGATGGCTCGCTATCAATCGCTCCGCGAGCGCTTTTACGGGCGGGCCGCCTACGATTTCGGCCCGCGCACGCTGTTTTCGCTCGGCGAGATGCTGGTGGGCGCCGACCGTCCGGGCGAAGCCATCGTGGTGTTCCGCTTCATCCTCGAAGATTCGCCGGACTCGGCGGAGGCCTGGCTCAATATCGGCGCGGCGGAGGCAGCCGCCGGCAATCGCGAGGCGGCGATCACGGCGTACCGCCGGGTCATCGAGATCAACCCCGACGGCGGCTGGGCGTCTACGGCCCAGCGCCGGATCGCCGAGCTCGTCGGTGGGCTGCAATGAGAGGAATGGTTGGTATGCAGGCGGGCCAGTGACCCGAGAAGATCTCGTTCTAGTGTGCTGTCTCCAACATGGC